>JALEHL010000039.1 GCA_022770665.1 Bacillota bacterium | reverse complement strand
GGCCATCATGGTAACAACCGGTATCATGGCGTTTTTCAATCCATGGCGAATGACAACCAGAGATTCCCGCAGACCTTTCGCTCTTGCGGTTCGGATGTAATCATTGCGCATAATACCCAGCAGGCTGGAACGGGTGAGTCGAGCAATGGTACCGGAGGAAGCCCAGCCCAGTACAAATGCCGGCATAATCAGATGCTTCCAGGTGGAGAAACCGGCAACAGGAAGCCAGCCAAGTTTATATGCGAAGATAAACTGCATCAGCATGGCAGCCCAGAATACCGGAAGAGAAATTCCCACCAGAGAGAAGCCCATGAGGCTGCGATCCAGCAGCGTGTCTTTCCGGATGGCAGACACGATACCTGCAGGAATCCCGATAATCCATGCTACCAGTGCAGCGGCGATTGCCAGCTTGACCGTGTTTGGAAAAGCTTCCATAATGAGCCCGGTGATTGGCCGGTTCAGTTTATAGGAAATCCCCAGATCTCCCTGGCATGCATCCAGAATATAGCGGCCGAAACGAACCATGACAGGATCATTCAGGCCCATCTGCTCCGTAACACGTTCGATGACTGCCGGGCTGGCCTTTTCGCCCATCATAACGGTGATTGGGTTGCCAGGCAGCACCTGCAGCATCAGAAACACTACCAGAACTACTGCAATCATCAGCGGGATAGAAATCAAAATACGTTTGGTGATATATTTTCCCATTGTGTTTCTGTCCTTTCGTCAGGTTTTTTAAGAAAGGAAGGAATCCTCCCTTATTGCTGAGAATCCCTTCCTTTGTGATTGTAAACAGTTAAGGTTGAAATTGGTATTGTTTTTGATCTTTATTCACCGGAAAGTTCCAGTTCCACACTGTAGTAGCAGCAATCGCCCCAACCAGCCCAGTGCGGTACGAAGTTCTTCACTCTGTCCTGAACCACTCTTACCTTATCCATGTGGAACAGAGGAATCCATGCAGCATCATCCTGCACAACAATCTTTTCCAGATCCCGATATTCTGCAATTCTTTCGTCCGGATCAATCATATGTCTTGCAGCTTCGATTCTCTTGATGGCATCCGTGTTCTTATAGTTGAAAGAACGGGACTTGGTGGAAGCACTGGAGAAGAAGGTGTAGATAAAGTTATCCGGATCATTGAAGTCGCCGTACCAGGTGGATCTGTACATTGGCAGTTCACCGGTGGAACGAATATCATACCAGGAAGCTTCATCCATCTGCGTGATTTTCAGATTGATGTTATACTCTGCCAGCTGCTGCTGCAGAATCTGGAATACATCCTGCGCTTCATCTGCGGTACATGCAACTTCCATATCAAATCCGTCTGCATAGCCTGCTTCTGCCAGCAGAGCCTTGGCACCTTCCGGATCATATTCGATTTCCGGCAGATCCTTGTTATAGCCAACCATGCTTTCCGGGAAGATACCCTTGGCAAGCACGCCCGCTCCTTCGTAAACAGAGTCCAGGATTTCCTGTCTGTTGATACCAATTTGCAGTGCCTTACGAACGCGAACGTCGTCAAACGGTGCGATATTTTCGTTGAAGGTCAGATACATGGTACCGAAGGTTACTTTATGAACTATATTGTCCTTCCATTCATCGGAGGATTCGTATTCCTTGATCAGACGTCTTGCATTGTCCAGATCGAAGATATCAGTTTGACCTTTTTCGAACATCATCTGTTCGGTTTCAGAGTCGCTGACAACCTTGATCAGGATACCGTCAATTTTCGGTGCACCCTGCCAGTAATCTTTATTTGCTTCCAGATAGATGTGGTCGTTCAGAACCCATTCTTTCAGAACGAACGGACCGGAACCGATGGTGTATTCCGGTTCGGAACCAAAGTATGTACCAGTCTTGCCGCCGCCTGCTTCATCTGCAGCGTCGCAGGCTTCTCTGTTGAGAATGGACCAGCCCGGAACACTGAGTACAGACAGGAACGGTGCATAGGATTCGTTCAGAACCAGATCGAAATTGTAGTCATCATGGATAATGATACCTTTTCCTTCCACGGTATCTGCATTGCCGTCCAGCACATCCTGTGCACCTACCAGCATGGTAAACCAGTCGGAGTTCTTGGTTGCTCTTTCCGGATCCATCATGCTGTCGATGGTATACAGTACGTCATCGGAAGTCATTTCTTCTCCGTTGGTGTACTTAATGCCTTCTCTCAGCTTGAAGCTGTAGGTCAGACCGTCGTCCGATACAGTGTAGGATTCTGCTGCACCCGGTTTCAGCTCGGTACTGCCGTCAGCGTTGGAAACCATCTGAATCAGCGTATCGAAAATGTTGAGCTGAATGATGTAGTCAGCTGTGGTCTGTCTCGGGTCACCAGATTCATTTTCGTGATCGTAGGTGATACGAAGTACATTTTCACCGAATCCATCATCGTACTTTACGCCGCCGGAACCTGCATCGCTGCCGCCACCGCCGCAGCCTGCCAGGCATGTCACGATCATTACAAGAACAAGCGTAAATGATAATAACTTCTTTTTCATTGTTTCGCCTCCTTACAATTGTTCATTGCGGATATTTTCAAACCCTTTCACAGAGACAGCAATTTCGTCTGTCTCTGCACTGTTTATGAATTAACAAATATAAATGCAATTTTTAAGCCAAAAAAACACAAAGCTCATAAACGCCGGATTTTCAATAGAAGAGAGGAACGCATCTATTATGCACATGCAAAAGTAAAAAAGATTAAAAGGGACAAAAACGGATGATTCGCAGAACATTAACCTGTTTTTCACGAAAATGACACAAAATATACGTTGAAAGGAACCTGGGATTTTGGCAGAAAGAGGATAAAATAATGCCAAGAGATGCATATCGGCCGTGTATTTATTACAAAACAAATCATGATTTTCAACCATGTAAAAAAAAGAAAAGAACAAAGAAAACAGGAAAAAACGAAATCCGTGCCGGAAATACAGTCCTCAGCGTCTGGAAATCGTCCGGAATTTCGGATTTTTGCTTAAAAAAGCGGAATCGGCAGATAATCCGAAAAAATCAGCGAAAAAACTTTACTGATACAGTGTAATGAATCGAAAGAATCTGTAATTCATGAAAGACAGCGTCCGAAATCACGGATTTCACCGGTGTGAGGCAGCCGTTGCATGGGAAATGTTTTTATGTTATACTGGAAATATCTGATATTATAAAAGCGGCGGGAAGGGGTGCGTTAGAAGTGTCAACAGACAGAATCAGGGAAAAACACGGCCTGGTCTCCCTCATCGGAGACCGGGCTTTTTATCGAAAAGTCATGATCATCGTAATGCCGATTATCGTGCAGAACGCCATAACGAATTTCGTAGGCATGCTGGATAATATCATGGTGGGGCAGGTGGGGACCGAACCCATGTCCGGCGTGGCCATCACCAACCAGCTCATGTTCGTGTTCAATATCTGCGTATTCGGCATCGTGGCAGGAGCCGGTATCCTGGGGGCGCAGTTCTACGGCAGCGGGAATTACGACGGAATGCGTCATACCTTCCGCTTCAAGCTGGCGGTGGGCTGCGGTCTGACAGCGGCGTTTCTGGTGGTTTTCACATTCTGGGGCGATAATCTGATTCGGGCTTTTCTCCATGAAGGCAGCGGGGGAGGAAATCTGGAAAAGACGCTGGAATTCGGCAAAGACTATCTCCACGTCATGATGGTGGGGCTGCTTCCATTTGCGCTGGTGCAGGCTTATGCACGCACGCTGCGTGAAAGCGGACAGACCGTGGTACCTATGACGGCAGGCATCGTGGCGGTACTTGTGAATCTTCTGTTTAATTATATCCTGATTTTTGGAAAATTCGGCGCACCGGCGCTGGGTGTGGTGGGCGCTGCCATTGCCACCGTTCTTTCCCGTTTCGTGGAGCTGGCCATCGTTGTGGTCTGGACGCACAGTCATTCTGCGCAAAATCCATTCGCAGCAG
>JALEHL010000002.1 GCA_022770665.1 Bacillota bacterium | reverse complement strand
GTCGCTGTCTAACAGCAGGTAGTTCTCTGTCGGGCTGCCCGGAAACTCCGAAGCAGAAAGTCCGCACACATAGAGATTCTTTCGCAGTGCGGTCAGCGCACCTTCCATGGAGGTGATGTGCAGGGCGCCCTCCCGGCTGATTTCCGAAGACACGGTCTTTTCCAGAAGCTTCGGGATGATGGTACTAACGGCAGCCGCATCCCCGTATTCCAGATACGCATTGAGAAAATCGGTGATGACTTTTACCGCCGACTTGTCGAAACGCCCCAGCGGCTCCGGACGTATCAGAGAAAACCGGTCAATGAAGGAAGCATAGCCTTCTTCCAGGGCACGAGACAGAACCTCCACCTGTTTTAGGACGTTGAGGCGCGTTTCATCCCCATTCTCCTGCAGCACCTTTCGGAACGCGGTGATCCGTTTTTCGTTTTCGCTCTTGTCGAAGGAAATCCGAAGATTTCCGGCCATCTCGGCGATTGCAGGGAGGGTATTTTTATCTGCATTTTCTTCCTGACCAAGCAGAGAGAAAAGGGCCTTCCGGTCGAAGGCATCCGAGCGAAGGATTGCCTGCAGCGGATTGATGCCGTGCTGACCGAATACATCCCAGTGATACAGCAGCTTCAGCAGCTCCGCCGGGTTCGTGTTTGTAATCGGCACGCCGCAGCCATAGGTGGCAGGAATCCCGTACTGCTGCGAAAGGTCGAAAAAGATCTGCCCGTACTTGCCAGGATTGGTGCATGCGATGGTACATGCGTCCAGAGGAATTTTCTGATCATAGATTTCCGTGAGAATATGAAGCACTTCGTTGATCGTGCCGTAACTCTCGGTATAGTCCGCAATGGATACCGCCCTTTCTTCCGCCCCAAACAGTTCCCCAAGGGAAAGCTCCGCATAATTTCCTTCCGAAACAAAAGAAAGCAGAGACGTTTCCAGAGGCGTCAGCGGAAATTCCTTCAGCATGACAAAATCCGCGTCAAAGGGAGCCGCAGCATCTAGGGCCTTCCGGAGCAGTCCGACCGTGTCGATTTTGTTAATTGACTGCAGAAGGGAAGCATATCTTTCATACACCGAAAGCAGAGCGGCGTTCTTCTCCGGAAATTCCCCGCCGGCAAGCTTTTTTCTCAAGGTATTCTCTTCGTCTTTCGTGATCAGACTTCGCAAAATCCGCAATGCGGAGGACAGCGCTTCGGCATCGGCGAAGGATGCTGCTTTGAAATACGGGATTTCGCGGAGGAAGGAAAAGAGCAGGGCAGGCTCTTCCTGACTGGTGAGAAAGGTTTCTTCCACAGCGGCCCCGGACCGCATGAGAGCGGCCTTGGCAAGTTGCGGCCCGTTCATAACATACCAGCCCATGGACTTTACACCGGATTTTGCAAGGCTCCGGAGCAGCTCCGTTTCGCTGGCTGCCGGGGCGAGAATGATTTTTTCCTTCATGGTACACACATCCTTTCCGATTCTAATTAACTACTTTTATTATATCGGATAGACTTGCATAGTTCAAATAAAAGCGGCCGCAATCACGCGGTTTCTGCGGAAAAAATCGGTAATATCCGGTCATGCACCCGTTTTGGTACATAAAAAATGATATACTGTTGACAGAGATGGAGAGGGAGGTGCCTGCTATGGATTATTTTAATTTTATACACTCCAGTGATGTGAGAGAACATCTGCGGAGAATCAATTACCCGCTTTCTTCCTTGGAAGCTGCATGGCTGGTGTGGGAAAACGATCTCGTTTCGATCAAAGAAAAACATGCTGCATGGGAAGAACTCATCCGAACTATGCCGGACTGCGTGATTGAAGAACGGTATCGAATCAGGAAACAGGACAGTCTCCATGACTATTTGAAGCGTCTCATGAAACTGCAGAAGGCAAGAGAGGACGCATTCTGCCTGAACGAAAAGGCCGTTTATGTATATTCCTGGCATACCCGTGGCATGGATGGCTACAGGGATGATTATGAAGAAGCCTTCAGAACCTATGAGGACTGCCTGCAGGCAATCCGGCGGGACTGGCCGGATCATGGGTTGTCCGGCATGAAATTCATGGTAACCAAGCTGGGATTCGAAAACCGAAAGCTGCGGAAGTCCGCCTGGCTGAATTCGAAACTCGAGATTATGTGGATGGAAGACGGGGAACTCCCTGACATTTTCGAGGAAGACCGTGTGATTCTTCAGCAGGGGCTTAACGGCCTGCGGTTCGATTTCCCGACACCTTTTGAGGCAGGGGATATTCTGGAACCATATAACGGAAACGCATATGGCAGTCAGACGTACCCGTTTGTACTGAAAGAAGTTGAAGAAAACCTGACCGTCAGCGGCTATTTTCAGTCTGCCCATGGCGGCATCTACGCGGACCACATGCACAATTATCTGAATCTGGAATACTACCGGGAAGATTTAGAAGACGGAAAAAGAGTGTTGAAAGCATTAAGCAGATTTCTTAAAGGGGAAATTGATATCACTCTCTATTCGGAAGCATATCGGGCCATACTGGAAGAAGAACAGCTGAAACAGGTCTGGCCGGTTTCCTTTGAAGAGGAAGAAATGGAGCAGGTCGGTCTGCGGGGAAAAGCCGAAATGTTCTATCCTGGGTTTTGAATGGATGAATAACTAGACAGCTTATTTATCTTTGCGAACATATTTTTGTAGTTGTTAATAGAAGAGTATTAATGTATTTAAGAAATATGTATAGTTTTTTCAATTAAATGCGGTCTGATTAATTCAGATAGGGCAATATCTGTTTGCATTTTCCATCGCCAAAAAACACAAAAACACCTGCGAGAGCGACTTCGCAGGTGTTTTTTTGTGGCGGAGATGGTGGGATTCGAACCCACGCACCGGTCACCCGGTCTGCCGCATTTCGAGTGCGGTCCCTTGAACCACTTGGGTACAT
>JALEHL010000134.1 GCA_022770665.1 Bacillota bacterium | reverse complement strand
GCGATCGATCATTTTCTTCAGGCGATACAGCTGATTCAACACGAAACCGCCGGCAATGATCAGAACCGGCCCGGCGGCCGCCGCCAGGCCCATGAAGAAGCCGCCTGGAAAACCGCCCCCAGGACCCGGGAAAAGATCTGTGGTAAAATATAGAAGCAGGTAGGCCAGAAGAATCAGGATCATCGGAGTGACCAGCAGAGCGTGCTGGCGGATGATGCTGCGGCACATTTCAATCTTGGAGGCATTGTCGCTGAAAATCGACATATCTTCCGATTCGCTATATGGCTTGCGGAAGTAGTACCACTGGCGGAACCGGGTGACGAATTCCCAGCCGTAGTCGGCGTACATCTGAATGTATTCCTCCTCGCTGACCCCATCCGCGCGGAAGTCCAGCTGATACGTCCAGTTTTCCTTCGGACAGCTCTCGAACCGGTATTTGAAGCCGGTGGTGGAAAGCATCTTCCAGCCCTCCCGGTGCATGAAGGAAAGCCAGGCTGCCTCCACATCAAATTCAGAAATATAGAAGATCTGACGTTCTGTCAGAATCGCAGGGATTGTTTTACTCGTGTTCATGGAATACTTCTCCTTTACTGTTTCGATAGAGCCGTTCGATTCGTGCAATTTCAAGGTCTAAAATTTCCCGGCCTAAGTCTGTGATCAGATATAATTTTCGTTTGTCTTCTTCCCTGGTGAAGCAGATGAGGCCGTCCTTTTCCATTTTGGAAAGGCTGCCGTACATGGTGCCGGGACTGATGACGATCTCACCACCGGTCATGGCTTTCACCTGCTGCGTAATGCCGTAGCCGTGGTTCTCCTGCTGCAGACAGAAGAGAATGTAGAAACCCGTCTCCGTCATGGGAATGTAGACACGTCTGATTTTATCATTCATAGAACATACTCCTTTTAGTGCGATATATCGAAGTACAATATATATTGTGGTTCGAGTATATCACGGTGCGATATATCTGTCAAGAGATGTTTTCGGATTTTTTCGTTTCTTCGCAAAATAAATTCCCCCGGCATTTTCGTAGCGTCGGGGGAATGGATTTTGTCGGGAGAGGATCAGGACGCAGACGCGCCTCCGGAAGGATGATGCAGCTTCGGGATGGAAAGACGGCGGATCCTGAACCGTCTGCGAGGTGCGAAAAGAAAGCCCAGACTGCGGTTGTAGACTTTGAAGCCCCAGACCGAGTAGAAGGCGTTCTTGTGGCGCGCTTTTCGCGTGAATTTGCGGACGGTGCCGCCGAAATCGGTGATGCGGTGTTCCCGGATCGCCTCGATCAGATCATCGTTAGAGCGGATGTCGGCATCAATTTCCGTGTAGGCCATGCCCACATATTTCTCTTCATGGGAGTCGGAACCGCCGGTACAGGGTTTGCCGTAGCGGGCCGCCATCAGCTGCGCGATGCGGTTCGCCTGGGCGGATTCACAGGTGTTGAAACCTTCCACGAAATCAAATTCATAGAAAATACGCGGATTGCGCCGGATTTTTCTGAAGAACATGGCACTGGAGCTTTTGGAGCCGAAAGGATGGGCCGGACCCAGAATCCCGCCCATATGATGAACCACATGGATCAGCTGTTCTATGGACATGCCGCGGATCCTGAGAAGATCCAGCTGCACGCCGTCCGGCATGATCACGAGGAAATGTCCGGCATCTTTCGTATCATATTCAATGCCTTCCAGCACGACGAAATCACCTGCCTGCAGGGAAGAAACGGAATTCCTCCACTGGCGGTAGCCCCGGTAGGAATCGTGGTCGGTGACCAGCATGCCGTGAAAGCCCTGCTGCTTCAGCAGCTCTATGTAACGTTCCAGAGACACGCGAGAGTCAATGGAACCGGATTTTGTATGACAATGCAAATCGAATTTCAAGCTTCTCATCTCCTTATACACTTATCTTATACCCGGAAAACGCCGGATGCAAGACACAAATCAAGGAGTTTCTGTAAAAAATATCTTGCTATCCCGCGTCAAAAATAGTATAATATTTCCGTTATAGGCCTGCGGCGTTCTCTGAGAAGGCGGCAGGGCGGTTCACAGCGAGAGATTTCATATTAGGCAGGAGGTGAATTGGAATATGGCACAGGTTATTGTTAGAGAAAATGAAAGCTTAGAAAGCGCTCTGAAGAGATTCAAGAGATCTTGCGCAAGAGACGGCGTAATGTCTGAACTGAGAAAAAGAGAGCACTATGAAAAGCCGAGTGTAAAGAGAAAGAAAAAATCTGAAGCGGCTAGAAAAAAGGCTAAGAAATACTAATTAAGGTGATGATTATTCAATGACTTTAAAAGAACAGTTAATGGCTGACTTTAAGGAGGCCATGAAAGCAAAAGACGAAGTGGCGAAAAACACCATCAGCTTCGCGAGAGCTGCGATCAAGCAGTATGAAGTTGATCACAGAGAAGAGCTTGACGATGCTGGTATCGTTGCGATTCTTTCCAAACAGGTGAAGATGAGAAAAGACGCCCTTGCTGATTTTGAAAAAGCTGGACGAACCGATCTGGTGGAATCCTATAACGCGGAAATCGAAGTTCTGACCAGATACCTTCCGGAACAGCTTTCTGAAGAGAAACTCAGAGAGATTGTGAAGGAAACTGCCGAAAGTCTCGGAATCGAAGGCGGCAGGCAGAATATGGGCAAGCTGATGGGGCCGGTTATGGCGAAGGTGAAAGGCCTTGCAGACGGCAACGCAGTGAAAAAAATAGTTCAGGAATTTCTGGGATAGGAATTTCAGGGCTGAATAAGAACCTTGGACAACCCGGTATCTGCCGGGTTGTTTTTTTCTTTCAAGGGAACGGCAAAGACAGCGCAGGAGAGACAACGTAAGGAGACAAGACCATGGAAAAGAGAATCATAACTGCAGCCCTGACCGGAAACTGGGGCGATAAAACGACGAATCCGGTGATGCCGATGACACCGGAAGAGATTGCGGAGGCGGCATACGAATGCTGGAAAGAAGGCGCCGCAGTGGTACATATCCACATGAGAGATGAAGAAGGGCACCCGACCATGCGGGTGGATCTGTTCGAAAAGACCATAAAACGGATCCGGGAAAAATGCGACGTGATCATCAACATGACGTCTTCCGGCGGCCACTCTCTGGACGGCATGGCTTCGGACGAGACCAGGATGCTGCCGTTCCGCACGCAGAAGCCGGAAATGGGCTCCTTTGACTGCGGCACCCTGAACTGGCTCCATCAGACCATCTTCGAAAACAGCCCGAAGTTCCTGGAGCAGCTGGGGCACCTGATGCAGGAGGTGGGCTGCAAGCCGGAACCGGAGATCTTTGATGTGGGCATGGTGGACACCGCCAAATACTATCTCAAAACCGGCATGCTGAAGGCTCCGTGCCACTTCCAGCTGGTGTGCCGCGCCGCTGCCATCATCCGTGAAGCAGGTTACGAGGTGGCTACCCCGGCAGAAGCCAGAGAGATTCTGGGAATCCGGAAATAGCGTGCCTGCCGACGACTTCTCCGGAGAGCCTTTTTGATATCTTTTTTCATTTATCTTTATCATTTTTGCGAAAATGATAAAGATAAATTGTACTTTGATCAATAATAGGCTATAATTGGGACAAAGTAGAAAGATCGTGAGCAGGAAAAGAAGACTTGATAGGAGGACGACATGATTTGTATCCTGAAACATTTTGATACGCCTTTGCTGAAATTTTCAGCGACGGAGGACAGCAGCATCCCTGAGATTGATGTCCTGTGGATCAATGAAGAACAGGCGGATCTGCTGCCCCTTGACCTGAAGGTGACGCCGGGAGGCATACTTAAGTGGATAAAATCCAGAACCATTCCGAAAAACCGGGCATATGTACATTCTTTTCTGGCGAAATGCGGCATGAATCTGAACCGGCCCATGGCGATCATTTCTGCAAGCAAAGGGCTTTCGCTCAACGATTGTTACTGGATTGTGGAAGAAGGATTCGAAGGCACTTTTGACCAGTACAACCTGTATGACAACAGGTTCAGCAGAGTACTGGGGCTGATTGCGTTTACCGGATACGGAAGCGAGCTGCGATCCACATTTGCTTCCAGCCCGGAGTTTACAACCAATGGAATGCTGCCGAAATGCTGGAGACGCATGGATGGAAAAGTGCTGCTGTATAAAGGCGGAACTTCCGGTGCATCCAACACAGGAAATGAGCCTTATTCAGAATACTATGCCGCACAGATCGGAAAAGCGATGGGAATTGAATGTATTCCTTATGGCCTTTCGAAGTGGAAGGGCATACTGTGCTCCACCTGTGAGTTATTTACCAGCAAAGAATTTGCCTTCCTGCCAGTGGGCAGAATTGTCACAGAGGGCGGAATGAAAGCAGTGAAGACGTATTATGAGGAACTGGGCGAAGCGTATCAGAGCGCGTTTTACGATATGCTGGTTTTTGATGCAGTGATCTGCAATACGGACCGGCATTTCGGGAATTTCGGTTTCCTGGTCGATAACAGAACCAACAAAATCGTTTCGCCGGCACCTTTATTTGATCACGGAAATTCTTTGTTCAATTTTGCCGGGAAAGAAGGCTTTCAATCACCGGAAAGTCTGCAGGAGTATGCAGATACACTTATGCCATACGTATACGATGATTTCATCGGCACTGCGAAATCTGTAATGACAGAAAGAAACAGAAAGCAGGTGCGTCATCTGCTCGATTTCCGGTTTAAACGACATTCCCGTTATAATTTACCGAAAGAACAGCTTATGCTGATCGAGGAACAGATTCACAGAAGGGCGAATCTGCTGCTTCGATAAAAAGTGTACTCGTTTGATTAGGAAATGCAACCATTGCATAGGTAAGAGAGAGAAGCTGCATCATCAATGATCCAGCTTCTTTTTTTTCAGATATCTGTCACATTTTCGAATTTCACACGTTTATATAGTAAAGAGACCGCTTCAGCGGCAGCACAGATGAAAGGAGGCCGGTGTATGGAAAAGGATCTGCTGGAAAGGCTGTATCGTGAATACTATCAAGCCGTATTTCTGTACTGCCTTTCGCTGTGCGGCATATAAGACGATACTCGGACTTCTGGACAGCGGAGAGATCACGCAGGCATATTTGGCGGACGCCTGGCTGGATTTCTGAGTTACCGAAAATTTTGCTTGCAAATGCTTGCAATTAAAGACGTTTTTGAGTATAATAAAGAAAAAAAGGGGGAGCGATTTATATGGCAAATACATCGGCGGTTTATGCTCGCATTGATTCTGGATTGAAAGAAAATGCGGAGAGTATTCTTCAACAGCTTGGAATATCTCCATCCAGCGCAATTCAGATGCTTTATAGCCAGATTGTGCTGACAAGAGGACTGCCTCTGGATCTGCATCTTCCGTCACGGAAACCGACCATGATTGGTGATATGAGTCGTGAGGAATTAGATGCAGAACTTATGAAAGGGATGGAATCGCTGAAATCCGGTAAGACATATACAGCGGATGAAGTCGATGCCGAACTTTCAAAGGATTTTGGGATTTAAGCATATGAGCGAATTATACAGCATCGCATATTCTCCGAAAGCACTGGAGGATTTGAAGGATATCTATGTCTATATAGCGGACGAACTTCAGGTTCCCGGAACAGCTCGAAATCAAATTGACCGAATCCGAAAGAAAATAAGGTCTCTTGATTTCATGCCTTCGCGCTATGTTTTCGTTGATTGGGAACCATGGAAAAGCATGGGGATGCATAAGATCCCTGTTGATAATTTTATCGTGTTTTATACAGTTGATGACGATGCAATGACTGTTGGGATTGTTCGTATCGTATATAGCGGAAGAGATATGGAAAATCTCACATAGGAATCTTGTGAATAAATAAAGGGCGAATTCCTCAGTGGAATTCGCCCTTTTTGTGACTTGTATCGCACGAGATATCAGAAATATGATAAGTAATCGATTATTCTCTTAGATACCGATCGCAACTGCAATGACGATCAGGATGCACTGCAGCAGGAAGATCATGCCGAACAGCGGTGTGATGAACTTATACCACTTGTTCAGACCGATACCCATGATGCCGCATTCTGTTGCTACTGCGGTAGGCCAGAACATGTTGGAGAAACCGTCACCAAACTGGTATGCGATGACTGCAACTTCTCTGGACTGTCCGATCAGGTCTGCTACCGGCGCCAGAATCGGCATCGTTACAACGGCCTGGCCGGAACCGGATGGAATGAAGAAGTTGACCAGATTCTGAACGACAACCATACCGATTGCATTGACGGAAGCCGGAAGGGTAGAAACTACGTTCGCCAGTGCGTTTACGCAGGTATCGATGATGTTTCCGTCGGTCATAACGATGGAAACGCCTCTTGCCACACCTACCAGCATGGCACCGAACAAAGCACTCTTTGCACCGGCTACGAACATTTCAGCGATTTCATTGCTGCTGAGTCTGTAGATGAGACAAGTGATTACCATGAACACAAGGAACAGAGTTGCGATTTCTGTCAGATACCAGCCTTCCAGGATGATGCCCGCGATCATGACGACGAGCAGTACTACGAAGCCCAGCAGTGCCAGCTTATGCTGGTTGGAAAACTCGGACTGCATGATTTCTTCTTTCGAGCCCATGCCTTCCATCCCCTGCAAAGCATTCGGATCACCATACATAACGCTCTTGGTCGGGTCCTTGCGGATTTTTTTCGCATAGCGCATCACATATGCGATTGCCAGTGCTTCGAAAAGAATGAAACATACAATACGGAAAGCCAGGAGCTTCGGGGTTACCAGTTCGACTTCTGCGACTGCGGATGCGATACCGATGGTGAACGGGTTCAGGGTTGCTGCAGCGAAGCCGGTTGCAACACCTACGAATACGATGGCACCGCCGACAACCCGGTCATATCCCAGTGCAATTGCGATTACCATGAAGGCAGGTATCAATGCATAGGTTTCTTCAAACATACCGAAGGTCGTACCACCCAGACCGAATAACAGCATAAATGCCGGTATGATCAGTACATCCTTATCGCCCAGTTTTCGAAGCAGCATACCGGTCAGGGCATTCAATGCACCTTTTTCGGAAAGAACATTGACGTAAGCGGCTGCGAACAAAATAAAGAAAATGATATCCGCAGCGTCATAGAAGCCGTTAAAAATACTTTCCAGGAAGCCCTTGATGCCGACCGGCGTCTGCTCTGTTTCCTGATAGCTTCCCGCTACAACCAGTTCTCTTCCCAGCTCTTCATCATATGCTCTCTCAAAGTTTCCTGCCGGTACAATCCATGTGGCGATTGTACAGAGCAGGACGATGAGAACGATCAGAACATACGGATTGGGGCTCCAGCCCTTTTTCTCTTTCTTATTCATGATGTTTCCTCCTGTGAAATCATGTGATGTAAAGAAATAAATGATTGGGATGATTGCACATGTGTGCGACACATATCTTACAATGTAAATATAAACCCCGTGGCAACCACGGGGTCAAGGGTTTTTTCATTTTTTTGTAAAAGGACCTGGCATCTAAATGACAGCCTCCTGATACAGATACAGCGCATAAATCTCCGCACCCAGCAGGAAACTTGCCTCCGGAATCTGCTCGTTTTCCATATGTGCGCAATCCGGGTCCTCCGGGAAGACCGGACCCCAGCTTACGAAATTCGGCACAGCCTTCGCATAGCTGCAGCCCGCTGCCGGCAGGAATTCATTTTTCTTGCCGAAGGACTCATACACTTCCTTCATGCGTGTCAGCCACGGCTGGTTGCTGTCCAGATAGAACGGGGACAGGCTTTCTTCAATGTGGATATCATAATGATAGGACTCCATCTGACTTTCAAAAGCAGCCTGAATATTCTCATTGGGAAT
>JALEHL010000106.1 GCA_022770665.1 Bacillota bacterium | reverse complement strand
CCGGGCCAGTTCGTCAACATCAGGCTGGATGGATTTTTCCTCCGCCGCCCCATCTCCGTGTGCGATTACGACGCAGAAACCATCACGATCATATATAAAACCGTCGGCGCCGGTACAGAAGCCATGGCAGACATGGTCTGCGGCCAGACCCTGGATCTCCTGACGGGACTGGGCAACGGCTACGACATCACCAAAGCTGGGGATGCACCGGTTCTCATCGGCGGAGGCGCCGGCGTGCCTCCGATGTATGGCCTGGCAAAATCCATTCTCTCGGCCAATCCTTCCTGCCGGGTGCAGGTGGTGCTGGGGTTTAATTCCGCAGAAGAAATCTTTTATGCGGAAGAATTCCGGCAGCTGGGTGCAGAGGTGCACATCGCTACTGCGAACGGTTCCGCAGGAACGAAGGGTTTCGTCACCGATGTGCTGAAAGATCTGGACTACACCTACTTTTACACCTGCGGACCGATGCCGATGTTCCGTGCCATTGAGTCCATGGCAGTCACCTCCGGCCAGTACAGCTTCGAGGAACGGATGGGCTGCGGTTTCGGTGCCTGCATGGGCTGCTCCTGCAAGACGAAATACGGAAACAAGCGGATCTGTAAGGACGGTCCTGTTCTGGAAAGGAAGGAGATCATATGGTAAATACGAAAGTGGATTTATGCGGCATCACCCTGGACAACCCGGTGATCCCCGCTTCCGGAACCTTCGGCTTCGGATATGAATTTGCAGAAATATACGATATCAACTGTCTTGGGACCTTCTCCTTCAAAGGTACTACCCTGGAAGGCCGGTTCGGGAATCCGACGCCCCGTATCGCAGAATGTCCCGACGGCATGATCAATGCCGTCGGCCTGCAGAATCCGGGGGTGGACAAGGTCATTTCCGAGGAGCTGCCGAAGCTGGCGAAAGTGTTCCACAAACCGGTCATGGCCAATGTCAGCGGTTTTTCTGTGGATGACTACGTGGAAACGGTCCGCAGGCTGGACCAGGATCCAGCTGCAAATAAGCAGATCGGCTGGTTTGAGATCAACATCAGCTGTCCGAACGTCCATGGCGGCGGCATGGCCTTCGGCACCTGCCCGCAGGCAGCCGAAGAGGTCACAGCGGCCGTACGGAAGGTGACGAAAAAGCCGCTTTTCATCAAGCTTTCACCCAATGTGACGGATATCGCAGAAATCGCCAGAGCCTGTGAAGCCGGCGGTGCTGACGGCATCAGCCTGATCAACACCCTGCTGGGCATGCGCATCGATCTGAAAACCAGAAAGCCGGTCATCGCCAACAAGATGGGCGGATTCTCCGGACATGCTATTCTGCCGGTGGCCCTGCGCATGGTATATCAGGTCTACGAAGCGGTCAGCCTGCCGATCATCGGTATGGGCGGCGTTTCCAGCGCCGAGGAAGTGGTGGAAATGATGCTGGCCGGCGCCACTGCGGTGGAGATCGGCGCAGCCAACCTGATCGACCCGTTTGCAAGTCAGAATATCATCGAAGACCTTCCGCGGGTCTGCGAAAAATATAAGATCAAAGAATTAAATGAAATTATCGGAGGTGCACATTAACATGGGAAAAGACGTAATCATCGCCTGTGACTTCGCCACGGCGGAACAGACTTTCGCTTTTCTGGATCATTTCACAGAAGAAAAGCCTTATGTAAAGATCGGCATGGAACTCTTCTACGCAGAAGGACCTGCCATCGTCCGTGAAATCAAAAAGAGAGGCCATAAGATCTTCCTGGATCTGAAGCTGCATGATATTCCAAACACGGTGAAAAAGGCTATGGCGGTCCTCTCCGGTCTGGATGTGGACATGTGCAATCTCCACGCTGCCGGCACCATCGCCATGATGGAAGCTGCTCTGGAAGGCCTCACCCGTCCCGACGGCAGCCGCCCGCTGCTCATCGCAGTGACCCAGCTGACTTCCACCAGCCAGGAACGGATGGAAGAAGACCTGATGATTCATGCACCGCTGGATCAGGTGGTAATGCACTATGCATCCAATGCGGCGAAAGCCGGTCTGGACGGCGTGGTCTGCTCCCCGCTGGAAGCTGCAAAAGTCCATGAATCCTGCGGCAAGTCCTTCCTGACTGTCACACCGGGCGT
>JALEHL010000102.1 GCA_022770665.1 Bacillota bacterium | reverse complement strand
ACTATTTTGAGGACAAGGACGCCCTGGTGCTGGCCACCGTGGAGAGCAGCTGGCAGGAGATCTTCCACGGCGGGGACTGGCAGGCGGACACCTTCTGCGGCTGCGTGGCGGAGCTGTACGACCGGGCCCGGCAGGGGACGGAGGCCTGTCCGGGTTTCCTGACGGGCCACGCCATCCGTATCGCCGGCTCCCGGCGGGGCGAGGCCAGAAGCGCCATGGAGCACACCTTCGCCCACATGCGGAACGCGCTGCTGGCGGTCCTGCGGGCCGACAAGGCTGTACGGCAAGATTCCTTTACAGTATTCTTTTCTCAGGAGGAACTGATCTCATTCGTGCTGGATCACATGCTGATCCTGCTGGTGCGGCAGCAGTCGGACTGCGGTGCGCTGCCGGAGCTCATCCGCAGAGCCATTTATGAATAAAGGGCGTCCCGCCGGAGGGCGGGGCACTCTTTTCCTGCAACATGAACTTTGTTCAATTCGGGAGGCATGATGGATGCAGGCTATTTTTGAGACCTGTTCGATGTCGTCTATCTGGTGACGGTCATCGCCCTGGGCATTCGGATGCTCCGGGGCAGCAGGGGGAAGCGGCAGTACCGGCTCTGCGGCGCCATGGCGGTGATCCTGGGCTGCGGCGACGCTTTCCACCTGGTGCCCCGGGCCGTTGCCCTCTGCACCACGGGGCTGGCGGATTACACGGCGGCTCTGGGCATCGGCAAGCTGGTGACCTCTGTCACCATGACGCTGTTCTACGTGCTGCTCTACTACGTGTGGCGGTGCCGGTATCAGGTCCGGGGCCGTCAGGGGACCACGGCGGCGGTGTGGGTGCTGGCCCTGGTGCGCGTTGCCCTGTGCCTCATGCCTCAGAACGACTGGACCGGCGCGGCGCCGCCCCTGTCCTGGGGGATCTGCCGCAACATCCCCTTCACGATCCTGGGAGCGCTGATCGTGGCGCTGTTCTTCCGCAGCGCCCGGGAGCGGGGAGACCGGCCCTTCCGGCACCTGTGGCTGGCGGTTGTGGTGAGCTTCGGCTGCTACATCCCGGTGGTGCTGCTGGCGGATGCGGTGCCGGTGGTGGGGATGCTGATGATCCCCAAGACCTGCGCCTACGTCTGGGCGGTGCTGATCGGCTACCGTGCCATGAGGCAGGCGGTCTGACATATGCAGAAAAAAGGCAGGAACGACAGTTCCTGCCTTTTTTGTCACTTGTCGAAGCTGGGATTGACGAAGTAGAGGTTTTTCTCGTCCATCCGGTCCTTGGCAAGCCGCAGCCCCTCGCCGAAGCGCTGGAAGTGGACCACCTCCCGGGCCCGGAGGAACCGGATCACATCATCCACGTCCGGGTCGTCGGAGAGCCGGAGAATGTTGTCGTAGGTAACGCGGGCCTTCTGCTCTGCTGCGACCTTGTAAGGACAACATTTCTGTTCTCAGAGCTGGGAAAACTTTCTGTATGCTTGATTTTGTGTTATAATAACCCTGAATTTGGAAGTTTGTCAATTCTAAATGGCGATTTGTGACCATGAGAGTTGAAATCTCAGTTGATGATCGGGAAATTACAGGTAGCACAGAGCACGTTTGAAGTGCGTAAATAAATGCTGTGGCAAGAAATTATGCTTATAGGAGGTAGGATCCATTGAAACAGTCAAATTTTAGGCGGAATATTACAGACTTTACGTCTTTTGAAAATGAACTGCAGAATAATGATTTCCTTCAAATAGTATACCGTGATTATGTACAGCAAGGTACTGCAATGCTTACGTTCCGTGATGAAGAGGCTACAATTTATTACCACGGCAATCAACTTTGCAATTTAAAAGCAGCGCCCCAACAGTCGGTATCTTTTTTGCCGACCATATACAACCGTTACCTGCCGCTGCTTCGTTCGCAAGTGATTTCGACCAATCTAAAAGCAGAAAACTATCTGGAAAGTACATGGCTGGAGAAAGCAAAGATCTCGGGATACTCCTATAGCTCTGTCCTGCCCGAAATCCTTGATAATATTAAGAAGGACAGTTCACCGGAAAGTACGCAGGTTTCCCGTTTCTATAAGTTTTCTCCGCTGAATTGCAGAAAAAATTCTGAAATCCTTCTTTTGGATGTTGAAGCTGCATTTTCCTGTACCGGAGAAAAAACAGATCGTATTGATGCCGTTTTCTATCATACTGGGAAGAGACGGCTTATGTTTGTCGAGGTTAAGCGGTTGTCTGATTCGAGGGTGCAGGAAAAGAAAGGCGCGCAAGCAGAAGTTATACAGCAGATGAAAGGTTATCAGGATACAATCAGGAACGAGAAGACAAATATTATTGCCCAGTATAATTGTGTAATCGACTACTACAATAAACTTTCTAAATCTAAAAAGCAGATCCCAGCTATTGCAGATGTTGAGCCGCTGTTGGGCCTGTTGTTGGTCGAATTCACAAGCAGCCAGAAAGATCAGGAGAAGAAAAAAGCTGTTATTTCCACATTAAAGCAGGAGAATTTCAATGTGTACGCCATTGGAAATACCAATCATATGACAGAAGAGTCCACACTTGCAGCCATTTATTCTAAATTCGAAAAAGTATAAACGCGCTGCCACCCTGTTGTCGCGGCGGTTTGCTATACTGTCTGCAAAGAAACAACAGGAGGACGGTTTTATGGATGAAGAACGATTTACACAAAACGGGCCCATGCAAACTGGCGACGATTTGACCTGCCCGAATTGCGGGAGCCATCGGGTTCGATGGATGCCTTATCCGAAACTGGAAACTGGAATTTGGTATTTGGTTCGTTCTCTGGCTGATCTTTTCGTTCGCAGGTTATGCCGTCTCACCGATCATACTGCTTGTGGGGCTTGCGTTCTGTACCATTGCACTTATCATCCGAATCCAGCAAAACCGGCGGGCAAAGCTTTATAATCGGATGCACTACGATGTCTGCGGAACTGATTTTGATATGGCAAAAAGCGAAATTGGGAAGGGGGGAAGCAGTACATGAACATGCAGCGGCGCATTATCACATTTGGCCTGACCGAGGCACAAAACGCTCTTGTGGAGCAGAGCCGTCCTGCGGGGAATTATGAAGTATTTGATACTGACGCGCCGACAGATGTCATTGCAATCGGCGCCGTTGCCATCATTGTCTTTGCGCCCGCCATGGATGAGGATTCCATTGGGATGATCTTTGATTACTACACGCAGGTCGACGGATGTACGAACGATACTGTCATCTGGCTAGGTGAGCCAAAGCCGCCTAAAAGCCTCCAAAAGTTCTTCAAATGCTATGATTCCTTTGAGGCTGTGGAAGGGAAACTCAAATATCTGTTGCTGAATGCTCACAGCAGGAGCAAAAAAGCCTTCGAGTACAGCGAAAAGCTGGTGAATGGTCTGAAAATTCTGGCAATGATCCGCCAACATCCCGGCATCACAACACAGAAGCTGGCTGACGAGCTGGAACTTTCCATCCGCAGTGTGCAGCGCTATATTGCGGCTTTGCAGGCAGCGGGGGAGTGGATTGAATATGACCGGACAATCAAAGGATGGAAGCTGTTTCACGGCATTTCTGCTCTGTTCGGAGAGGTTTGGGACGGTGAATGGGATTGAAAATCTGCATTTACAGAGGTACGCATCAGATCGGTGGCATCGCAGCAGAAATTCGCACGGAGAAAACGCGTATCCTAATTGACATGGGCGATGAGTTGTCAGTTGATCCTGATTTTGTTCCTGCACCGTTGAATATCCCTGGTGTCACGGATACAAACGGTCACTGCGATGCCGTGCTGTTCACACACTATCACGGCGACCATATCGGGCAGATGG
>JALEHL010000079.1 GCA_022770665.1 Bacillota bacterium | reverse complement strand
GGCAAAACTGAAACCGTCCTTTCAGGAAGGCGGAAGAGTCACAGCAGGAAACGCATCCGGCATGAACGATGCAGCTTCCGGTGTTATCCTGATGGCAGAAGAGAAAGCAAAGGAACTGGGCGCTCCGATCATGGCAAGAATCGTATCCACCGCAACCGTAGGCGTAAGACCGGAAGTCATGGGAATCGGGCCGATCGGTGCGACACAGAAGGCACTGGCAAAAGCCGGCCTGACCATCGATGATATCGATCTGTTTGAGATCAACGAAGCGTTCGCTGCACAGTGCATCGCATGCCAGAAGACACTGGGAATTCCAGATGACAAGCTGAATGTAAACGGTTCCGGCATTTCTCTGGGACATCCGGTAGGCGCGACCGGCAGCCGTCTGGTTCTGACCATGATGTACGAACTGCAGAAGAGAGGCGGAAAGTACGGTCTGGCCACCTTATGCGCAGGCGGCGGTATGGGTACTGCTGTGATTATCGAAATGGCGGAATAGATCAGGAGGAACAGATATGGCATTAATGACCGGGGCGGAATATATTGAAAGCCTGAGAAAGTTAAATACGAGAGTATACATGTTCGGCGAGAAGATCGACAACTGGGTGGATCATCCGATGATTCGCCCGTCCATCAACTGTGTGGCACAGACCTATGAACTGGCCCAGGACCCGCAGCATGAGGATCTGATGACGGCCACTTCCCATCTGACCGGCCGGAAGATCAACCGCTTTGCGAACATCCACCAGAGCACCGATGACCTGCGAAAGAAAGTCAAGATGCAGCGTCTGCTGGGTCAGAAGACAGCCTCCTGTTTCCAGCGCTGCGTCGGCATGGATGCATTTAACGCGGTGTATTCCACGACCTATGAGATCGATCAGAAATACGGGACCCAGTATCATGAAAACTTCAAGAAGTTCCTGATCTACATCCAGGACAATGATCTGGTGGTAGATGGCGCCATGACAGACCCGAAGGGGGACCGCAGCCGTGCGCCGCATGCGCAGGATGATGCGGACCTGTTTGTACGGATCAAGGAGAGAAGACCGGACGGCATTGTGGTACGGGGTGCCAAGTGTCACCAGACCGGTTCTGTCAACTCGCACTGGCATATCGTGATGCCGACCATCGCCATGGGACCGGACGACAAGGACTATGCCGTCTGCTTTGCGTGCCCGAGCGATGCGGAAGGGATGTACATGATTTACGGACGGCAGTCCTGCGATACGAGAAAGCTGGAGGAAGGGGCGGACATCGACCTGGGAAACAGCAAGTACGGCGGGCAGGAAGCGCTGGTTGTCTTTGATGATGTATTCATTCCGAACGAATATATCTTCATGGCGGGAGAATATGATTTCGCCGGGATGCTGGTAGAGCGGTTTGCAGGATTCCACCGTCAGAGCTATGGCGGCTGCAAGGTAGGCGTCGGCGATGTGGTGATCGGAGCGGCAGCGCTGGCAGCGGAATATAACGGTGTGGAGAAAGCAAGCGCAGTGAAGGACAAGCTGATCGAAATGACGCACCTGAACGAGACCCTGTACTGCTGTGGAATCGCCTGCTCGTCAGAGGGACATCCGACCGCATCGGGCAGCTATATTATCGACCTGCTGCTGGCGAATGTGTGCAAGCAGAACGTAACGAGATTCCCGTATGAGATCGTGCGGCTGGCGGAAGATATCGCAGGCGGCCTGATGGTAACGATGCCGAGCGAGAAAGACTTCAAGTCAGACACAGTAGTGGGAAGAAACGGAGAGACAATCGGAGAGATCTGCAACAAGTTCTTCGTGGGCAACGGGAAGTGCACCACAGAGGAAAGAATGCGTGTGATGCGGTTCCTGGAGAACATCTGCCTGGGAGCAGCGGCAGTCGGCTACCGGACGGAGTCGATGCACGGGGCAGGATCCCCGCAGGCGCAGCGGATCATGATCGCGCGGCAGGGAAATATCCAGGGCAAGAAGCAGCTGGCAAAGGATATTATCGGCATCCGGTAGTATCCGGAATGATCGCGGCATTCCTGCTGGAGCATGTGATTATGCCGGTGAAACGCAGCATGAGCAGCACGGAAAGTGAATAAAATACGGAACGTCAGAAAGGGCTGCAGAAGCGAAAAGCATGTGCAGACCCTTTTTGTTTTGTCTTTTTTGTGGTATAGTGAAAGAAATACAACCCGACCGAGAAGGAGGCTGACAATGGAATTTAAGAGAATCGGAAGTGCGGCTGCGGGGGACGGCCGGCAGGTGGCAGAGGAATACAGGAAGGCAGAGAAATTCGGGAAAGTCCGGGTTGGAAAGGAACATGTTTTTTTCAGCGGACTTTTTACAACGGAATATGCAGCGCTTCCGGACATAAAATGGATCTATAAGCGGCAGGAAGATACGCAGAGTTCCGTCTGCTGCGGGCAGGCCACCTTTGAAACGTATTTTCTGATGGCGCATCTGGCAGACGGCAGCGAAAAGAAGCACCGGATCGAAACGGCAGAAGAGCTGAAAGGTGCCATGCAGGCCATTCAGAAGGCAAACCCGTCGGTGGACGCAGGTTTTACGCCGGAACTGAAGAAAAAGTACGGAAGAGCATAAGCCTGCAGAATGCAGATTTTCCGCCGCTTCCGTACTGCCGGCACTACATTTTAATCTGGTTTTAATTTTTTCTTCCTTTCAGATTAATGTTCCGGCAGTATGCTGTAGACAGAAAAGGGGAAAACCCGGAAAGGAAGAGAAATATGGACGTATTAGAAAAAGCGGAAAAAATCAGAGAAAAAACAGGGGTAACTTATGAGGAAGCGAAAGCTGCGCTGGAAGCTGCAGACGGGGATATTCTGGATGCGCTGGTATATCTGGAACGGAGGGGAAAGATCCGCGAGCCGGAAGTTTCCGTCTATACGACAGAAGCATCGGAAGACACTTCCGAGGAATTCCGGCAGGCTGCCAGAAACTTCGAGGATGCGGAAAAGGAAACGTTCGGTGATCATGTCCGGAGATTTCTGAAATGGTGCGGACGCATGATCGAAAAAGGGTGCGAGAACTTTTTTATCGTAGAGAAAAAAGGAGAAGAGATGATCACGATGCC
>JALEHL010000023.1 GCA_022770665.1 Bacillota bacterium | reverse complement strand
AGACGGCAAGCAGACCGTGGCGAAGTACCTGGAATCTGTAGACAAGTCTCTCTCGATTGCAAAGGTTGTTCGTTTCGAAGTCGGCGAAGGTATCGAAAAGAAAGAAGAAAACTTTGCGGAAGAAGTCGCAAAACAGATGGGAATGTAATTCCGGTCTGAGAAAATCTGCATAAGAATGAACCCCCTGAGATGAGTCATTTCAGGGGGTTTTTGTTTTGGGGCTGTCGCACTCCGGTTCCCCTTTCATGCGGACAGCCCCATAACAAAAAAAGTCTGCAGGTGCTGTCAGCGGGAAGGACGCTTCAGTACAGTCCGTTCAGCAGCGGAACGAGAACAACCGTCATGACTCCGGCGATGGCGATGGAAAGACTGCCCATGGCGCCGGCAATTTCGCTCTCTTCCATGACAGCGGAAGTGCCGATGGCATGGCTGGAGGTGCCGGTGGCCAGGCCCCAGGCAATGTCTGACTTCAGCCGGAGCAGTTTTTTCAGGGACACGGCGAAGATAGAACCGAGAATGCCGGTGAGAATGACGGCGATCACCGTGCATCCCGCGACGCCGCCCATTTCCTCTGCAATGGCAGTGGCAATCGGTGTTGTAACGGACTTCGGGGAAAGACTGGCGTGAATGTGCGTCGGCAGGCCAAACAGCTTTCCCATGAGAAAAATACTTGCGACGGAAGTCAGGCTGCCGGCAAAAATGCTGACCAGAACCGCCTTCATGTGTCTGCGCAGCACATGAAGCTGCCGGTACAGCGGTACCGCAAAGCAGACCGTGGCCGGCGTGAGAAACCAGGTGATCAGATCTCCGGACGGCTCGTAGGCTTCATAGGGAATATCAAACAGCAGGAGAAAGCCGATGAGCGCCGCAACGGTCAGAAGAATCGGATTGAACAGGGGAAAACGGATTTTGCCGGACAGGTGCCGGAACAGAAGATAGAACCCTATGGTCAGAAACACGCCGAAAAAAGCATTTTCGGATACAAAGGCGGCAATCCTATCCATGATGCACCTCCTCTGCGCTTTTCCGGTCACTAAGCGCGATGATATAGTCCGCAGTCTTTCCGGTCACAGTGAAACAGAGAAAAAAGCTGAGCACGGTGATCGCCAGAATCGGCAGAGCATGCTCTGCCAGAATGCGGTAGCTGTCCATGAGTCCCACTGCATAGGGAATAAACAGCATCGGCATAATGGAGAGAAAGAAATCGGCGGTGTTTTCTACCTGGTCCAGCCGGATGAGGCCGCAGGCCAGTGCAGCAAACAGGAGAAGCATTCCCCAGACGGTAGCGGGGATCGGAAGCGGAATCAGCCAGTTGAGGCATCCGCCCAGCACAGACATCAGAAGGATTATGAGAAATTGTTTGATAAACTTCATAGCTTTTTTTCCTTTTCTATGGTATAGTAATATGATAGGCTTTCCCGGAAGGGAAACAGACCGCACATTGTTCAAGTATATACCATAAAAAATATTTTTTCAAGAAAAAGGAAGTGCAGGAGAAAAAAATGAGAAAAGAAGCATCTGCAGACCTCTGGAAAATGCTGTACAATCTGGCCGATGAACTGAAAGAACTGAAACCCTGGGAGGATCTGTGGGACATGGATCTCATCGGCATTCAGGAAAACGGAAGAGATGAGCCGGTTTTCTGCAGTGTCATCGGTAAAGAGACCCGGGAAAAGGGCATCGCACTTTACGACGGGACGGGGGGACTGGCGAGCTTTCAGAAAACGGCGCGGGCTGCATCTGCATCACAGATTGAATATCGCATATCGGAGCAGCAGGCGCTGGTGTGCTTCTGGGGCAGCCGGATCGATGTGCCGGAGGAACAGCAGAAGATGATCCGGAACCTGGAGAAAAAATATCACGGAAAAAATAACTGGCCGTGTTTCTTCTCTCTGCTGCCGCGTTTCGCACCTTGCACACCGGACGAAACGGAAGTGCGTCTTCTGGTGGAAACGTTCGTACAGCTGGTGGAAGCGGTAAAAGCATTGCGGGAGGAACGGGTGAAGGTGAACTTCGAGGAAGGGGAATTCTGTTTCCGGTATTTCGATCTGGAGCAGATGAACTGGATGACTGCGCCGGCCCGGCTGCCATATATCGAGGAGAAATATGAAACGGTGGAAGTGACCGATGAAACACTGCTGCAGCATCTGGCACAGCAGCCGGATAATGGAATGACGCTGCTGGTGGATACGGCATATCTGCATGGAGCCATGAAGGATGAACAGTATGACCGTCCGGTGGATCCGCTGCTGCTTCTTGCCGCAGATGGAGACAGCGGGCAGTTTGTGCATGGACAGGCCCTTTCTCCGGAGGAGGAGGAAGGCATGGCTGCGGTGGATTTCCTGATCCGCTTCATAGAGTCGAAAGGCAAACCCGAAAAAGTGATGGCTCGAAACCCGTATATCCTGCAGGCACTGGAGCAGTTCTGCGGCGTACTGGAGATCACCCTCCAGGAGGCGCCGCTGACGGAGATGGATTCCATCATTGAGACCATGCGGAAGCAGGCAGACCAGCTGTGAAAGCAGAATGACAGAAGAATGACATGAGAATGACATGAGAATGACATGACAGACAAGAAGGAGTAAGACTGTGAAGATCAAAGACATTTTAGCAAGAGACAAAGTGACGTTATCCTTTGAAGTATTTCCGCCGAAAAAAGGGATGCCTTTCGAACCCATCGTGGCGGCGGTAGACCGGCTCTGCCAGTCCCGTCCGGATTTCATGAGCGTGACCTATGGTGCAGGCGGCGGGACCGGCCATAATACGGTGAAGATCGCATCCCATGTGCAGAACGATCTGGGTGTGACCGCTCTGGCGCACCTGAGCTGTGTATCCTCCACCAGAGAGCAGGTGGCAGCTGCTATTGCCGAGATCAAGGCGGCAGGCATTGAAAACATTCTGGCGCTTCGCGGCGACATTCCGCAGGGTGCCGCTGCAGGAGACTATCCGGTGGGAGAATACTACCGCTATGCCAGCGACCTGGTGCAGGAAATCAAAAAGCAGGGCGACTTCTGTATCGGTGCGGCCTGCTATCCGGAAGGACACATTGAATGCGCCCATAAAGAAGACGATATTGCCAATCTGAAGATCAAAGTGGATGCCGGCGTGGACTTCCTCACGACCCAGATGTTTTTCGACAATAATGTGCTGTATAACTTCCTGTACCGGATCCGGGAAAGAGGCATTACCGTTCCCGTGATCGCCGGGATCATGCCGATCACCAACGCGAAACAGATCGCCCATGTGACCGAGCTGTCCGGGACTTATGTACCGACTCGGTTTAAAGCCATCGTGGACAAGTTCGGCGATAATCCGGCTGCTATGAAACAGGCGGGCATTGCCTATGCGACGGAACAGATTATCGATCTGGTGGCCAACGGCGTCAGAGCAATCCACATTTATACCATGAACAAGCCGGATGTGGCCGAAAGCATTCGCAGAAATCTGTCTCATATCATCGGGGATGAACAGAGATGACATGGGAGAATCTGAGCGAACCGGAACAGCAGCTTCGGCAGGAAGTGCTTCGCTACATGGGAATGGGCAGCGTGCCGCAGGCAGAGGTGGAGAAAAGAGTCTGCGACGGTGTCGATGCGGCGGTTGCAGAGCTGCGGAGGCAGACAAGACCTCGGTTTGTCCGCAAAATCTATTCTCTGGATTTTCTGAATGAGGCAGACTGGTCCCTCTCTTTCGGCGGCGTGCTTACGGTGCGGAGCCGGTCGCTGTGGATCAATCTTCGGGACTGCAGAGAGGCGGTGTTTTTTGCGGCAACGCTGGGTGCAGAGGCAGATCAGCTGATCTGCCGCGCATCCCGGCGGGATATCAGCCGGGGGCTGATTATGGAAGCTGCAGCGACAGCACTGCTGGAAGCGTACTGCGACGCCTGCCAGATGCAGCTGGAAGAAGAACGGAATCAGAAGCAGGAGACCCTTCGGCCGCGGTTCTCACCGGGATACGGGGATTTTGACATCATCCATCAGAAAGACATGGTCCATCTGCTGGATACCCCGCGGCAGATCGGCATGACCCTGACCGGCGGCGGGATGCTGGTGCCGGCAAAATCCGTCACTGCGGTGATGGGAATCGCCCCGTGGACGGAAAAAAAGACAGGCAGCCGGCAGCGCTGCCACATCCACGGCTGCGAGGCCTGCGGCAAAACAGATTGTCTGTACAGGAGGAACAAATAAACGAAAATGGCAGAAAGAAATATTTTAGATGCACTGGGAAAACGGATTCTGTTTTTTGACGGCGGCATGGGAAGCATGCTGCAGAAGAAAGGAATGATTCCGGGAGAAAATACAGATATATGGAACATAACACGTCCGGATGACATTCAGGATGTGCAGAGGCAGTATGTGGAAGCAGGCTGCGATATTCTTCTGGCCAACATGTTCGGCGCCAACCGTCTGAAACTTGCAGGCACCGGCTATACGGTGGAGGAGATCGTTCTGGCAGCGGTGAAGAATGCGCGGAAGGCAGCGGAGGAGGCAGGAAACGGCCGGGAAATCTTCGTAGGGGCGGACGTTTCTTCTACGGGCAGACTGCTGCAGCCGCTGGGAGACCTGCCTTTCGATGAAGCCTGCGATATTTACCGGGAAATCGTGACGGCAGCGGAAAAGGCCGGTGCGGATTTCATTCACATTGAAACCATGTCGGATACCCTGGAGCTGAAAGCAGCGGTGCTGACGGCGAAGGAATACACGAATCTTCCGGTTTTCGCCACAGTGACCTTCGACCAGAGCGGCAAGATGCTCACCGGCGGAAATCCGGAAGCTGTGGTGGCCATGCTGGAGGGTCTGGGAGTTGACGCCCTGGGCACCAACTGCGGTCTGGGACCGTATCAGCTGGAAACCGTGGTGAAGGACCTGCTGCGGACTGCATCAGTCCCGGTGATCGTGCAGCCCAATGCAGGATTGCCGCGACAGGAAAACGGCCAGACCGTATATGATGTGGGGCCGGCGGATTTTGCGGAGAAAATGCGGCAGTTCGCAGAAGAAGGCGCGTGGCTGCTGGGCGGATGCTGCGGCACGACGCCGGAGCATATCCGCATGCTGAAGGAAGCCTGCGGCGAGATTACGCCGAAACCGATTACGGATAAAGGCCGGACCGTGGTCTCTTCCTATACCCATGCGGTAGTGGTGGCCGATGATCCGATCATCATCGGCGAGCGGATCAACCCGACGGGCAAGTCCCGGCTGAAGCAGGCACTCCGTGATCATGACATGGACTATATCCTGCAGGAAGGCTTTTCTCAGCAGGACAAGGGAGCCCACATTCTGGACATCAACGTGGGTCTGCCGGAGATCGATGAGCCGTCCATGATCCTGGATGTGGTGCGCGAGGTGCAGAGCGTCATCGACCTGCCGCTGCAGATCGATACGGCCAATGTGAAGGCCATGGAGCAGGCGCTGCGGTACTATAACGGCAAGGCCATGATCAATTCCGTCAGCGGAAAGCAGGAGTCCATGGAGGCGGTGTTCCCGCTGGTGAAGAAATACGGCGGGGTTGTCATCGGCCTGACCCTGGACGAGTCGGGAATTCCGTCCACGGCAGAGGGCCGGTTTGCCATCGCAGAAAAGATTGTAAATACGGCGGCATCCTACGGGATTGCCAAGAAGGATATCATCATGGATGTGCTCTGCATGACCATCAGTTCGGATCCGCAGGGTGCGGTGACGACGCTGCAGGCACTGAAGATGGTGAAGGAGAAGCTGGGCGTCCGGACGTCTCTGGGTGTGTCCAATATTTCCTTCGGTCTGCCGCGGCGGGATATCATCAATGCCAATTTCTACGCACAGGCGCTGGCTGCCGGGCTGGACTGTGCCATCCTGAATACCAATGCCGACGGCATGCTGCAGGCATACCATGCCTACCGCGCCCTTGCCGGCAAGGACGAAAACTGCGGGAAGTTTATAGAGACCTATGCGGGTACCACGGCACCGACTGCAGTACCAGCGGCATCTTCCGCGGGGGCAGCATCAGCGGCATCTTCTGCGGCAGGACAGGGAGCGGCGGCGCCGGCAGCATCCGGTTCTGCCGGAGCGGGCAGTCCGGCGGTGTCCGGTTCGGATCTGGAGCGGGCCATCGTCAAGGGTCTGAAGGAGCAGGCAGGTCATCTGGCGGCGGAGCTGGTGAAGACCACAGAACCGCTGACTCTGATCAACACCCAGCTGGTGCCGGCGCTGGATATCGTGGGAAAGGGTTTCGAAGCAGGAACCGTATTCCTGCCGCAGCTGCTGATGAGTGCGGAAGCGGCCAAGGCGGCCTTCGAAGCAGTGCGCAGCGCCATGAGCCGCACCGGCGATGCCAGCCAGACGAAAAAGGATAAGATTATCGTTGCCACCGTAAAAGGTGACATTCACGATATTGGCAAGAACATCGTCAAGGTGCTGCTGGAAAACTACGGTTATGATGTGATTGACCTGGGGAAGGATGTGGCACCGGAGACCATCGTGGAAACTGCCCGCTCGCAGAATGTGAAACTGGTGGGCCTCAGTGCCCTCATGACTACCACCGTGGTCAACATGGAAGAAACCATCCGTCAGCTGCAGGCGGCTCTGCCGGACTGCCGGATTATGGTGGGCGGTGCCGTGCTTACCGAATCCTATGCGCAGATGATCCATGCCGACCGGTACACCCGGGATGCCATGGCATCCGTGCACTTCGCCCAGACGGTGCTGGGATAACGGCAAAGAAAGAGATAGAACAGTAAAGTTTCCACGTAAAATGCATTTTTTCTAATTTTACGTGGGAATTTTTCTTCTGTAAGAGGTGGTCACAGGGATATCAGCCATCAGAGCAACAGATTTGCGTGTCAAATTGTGTCGATTTCTGTCTAATTCTGTCGAAGGCAAGCCTGTAAACTTCTTTTTTTGCTGCTTGCAGCGCGTTTGCAGCTCCGATCAGACCTGATGCATCCACGTAAAATTGAGATAATCGCATTTTACGGGGTGTATGTAATTTTATTACTGGCATAAATGTAAAATTTTAACAGAAGCTGCTGCGGCGCCTCAAACTGGCGAGTCCGTTAAAGAAATGGCTGCAGCGATTGGAATGAAAAAAGGCTGCACTCGATGAATGTCAATGGAATGCAGCCTTTTAAAGTACAGCGGAAATTGTTCGACCGGAAGGTGTAACGATGATCTGCACTTCTCTTTTCTGCTCCGAAAACTGGAAGTAATTTACGCTTGAAAAAAGAACAAATGTTCGCTATAATGAAAGCACAGCATTCGGCGCAGGACTGGGGACAGTGCCGGGGCGGCGGGCATGCACAAGGAGAAAGGGGATGCAGACGGATGAAGATTGTGGCCAGACCCGTGGAAGCGGTGGCGGTGTTTTATCGCGGGGAATATCCGGAGCCAAGAAAAATCCGATATGAAGACCGGGATGGCGTGCGGAAGACCATATCTGTGGATAAGATTCTGGAGTCGGAGCCGCTTCGATTCGGCAGTGTGGAGTTTATTCTGTACCGGTGCCAGAGCTTCGTCTGCGGCCGGGATGTGCGGTATGAGCTGAAATATATTTTAAGGGATGCGAGATGGGAACTGTATAAAATCTAAAAGGCAGCCCGAAGGCTGCCGGATTATGCACTGCGGCTTTACAGCTTTCTTCCGTCGGTGGAGATGGTGACCACCTGCCACGGAATGAATTTACCACTGGCCTGCAGGGCGCGGCGGGCCGCCATTTCGATGCCGCCGCAGCATGGCACTTCCATGCGGACGATGGTCACGCTTCGGATGTCGTTGGAAGCGATAATGGAGGTCAGTTTTTCCGTGTAATCGCCTTCATCCAGCTTCGGACAGCCTACCAGGGTGATCCGGCCCCGGATAAACTCTTCGTGGAAATTGCCGTAGGCATACGCGGTACAGTCTGCAGCGATGAGCAGATCCGCACCATCGAAGTACGGTGCATTTACCGGAACCAGTTTGATCTGCACCGGCCACTGAGAAAGTCGGCTGACCGCAGGGGCTGCAGCTGTGACGCAGGAAGCCGGTGATTCAGAGTCCGGTACACTTTCTCTGTGCAGGGTACGGGACTGACTTCCCGGGCAGCCGCACGGGAGCACGTTCGCTGCCGCCGGATGTTCGGCTGTACTTCCGGCGGCGGCCTGCGCGCTGCCCTTCGAAGCAGCCTGTGCCATGCGGACTGCTTCCTCATCATACGGCAGGGCTTCCCGCTCTTCGAAGGTGATGGCGCCGGTAGGGCATGCCGGCAGGCAGTCACCCAGACCGTCACAGTAGTCCTCACGCAGGAGTCTGGCCACGCCGTGCACCATGCCGATGGCACCCTCGTGGCAGGCCGCGGCGCACAAGCCGCAGCCATTGCATTTGCTTTCGTCTATATG
>JALEHL010000006.1 GCA_022770665.1 Bacillota bacterium | reverse complement strand
GCAACCACAATCAGCGTATAGATGGTGCTGCGCAGCACACTGCGGTAGCGGCTTTTATAATTCTCCCGCTGCAGCTCTGCCTTCAGCTGCTCCAGCTCCGGCATCTCCCGGGATCCTTCGATTTCGGGACTGTTCGGTTTTTTATTTCCAAAATTCAGATTCATTCCACTTTATTTCCTCCGTCAGACTGCAACAGCCGACGCAGAATATCATGTTCCTTCAGCAGATTTTCCACCTGCTCCCTCACCTGGATCCAGTAGGCATCTGCCTCCTTCTTCGCCTGCTTCTTATGTTCTTCCGCCTCCTGGATTATCTGTGCCGCTTTCTGCTCCGCATCTGCCTGGATCTTCCTGCAGGCGGCATCCTGCTGCTGGCTGATCCTTGCAATATTCTCCAGATACTGGCGAGCTGCATCATCTGCCGCCTGAAACACGCCGTTCAGCGAAAGGGCCGCTTCTGCCAGTGAACCTGCTTTTTCTGCGACAATCTGCCGGTCCGCAAGCTGTGCCTGCGCTTTTTCCAGGCTTGTCTGCAGCTCCTTGTTCTCTTCCATCTGTGCGATCAGCATCTGCAGCAGTTCGCTCCGGCTCAGTTTCCGTAATTCGTTATCTGTCATATGTACCTCCATATTATTCCATATTTTAGCACAGTTCCCGCTTCCGGACAAGCCTGCCAAAATGCTTTTTACGCCGTCTGCAGAATTTTAACCGTTCTGTTACATCTATTTTACATTGATTCTGAATCCTGCTGTGCTTTTCTTTCCAATCATTCATTTCAATGCATAATTATTTTTCCGTTATACCGGCATACCGACCGCTGCCGGACTCATTTTCCCGCAGCGCCCCAATTACGCAAAAAGTATACCACCGTACAAAAAAGCTATCAATCAAACCTTTGTATTTCAAAAAAAAAATGCACGTTTTTTCGTGCATTTTACATGGATTCCGAAGTCACGTGCAGTGCGTGTGCATCTTCATTCTGCTTCCTTCATCCCAACGCGGCCCACATAGCCGATACTCCGTATGGTCTGTTCGATATCGTCCTGAATGATGCCGTCGCCCTACCGGTCCATCTCGGATAACGCATTCTTCAGATACGGATTGAGAATCTTGATGCGGGTTCCCTTCATCCCCAGGGATTTGGCTTCCAGAATCCCTGCACTCTCTAGCTTCCGCAGCGCATTGACGATGACGGAATTCGTGAGGCCGTACTGGGCAGCGATTTTGCTGGCTACGATCAGCCCCTCTGCTCCCTCCAGGCCTGAAACGATTTTGCTGACTGCATCCTTCTCGGAATAGGACAGCGTCCCGATGGCCATATCCACAGAGAGACGAAGCTGCGTCTCACGGGCTTTCTGCAGCGCGATCTGCCGCTGGATCTCCAGCCCCACGACCGTCGCGCCGTACTCGCAGAGGGCCAGTTCCTCATCATCAAAGCATGGCTGACGCCGGGTCAGCAGCAGCGTGCCCAGACGTTCTCCTCCGCAGATGATCGGCACGATGGTATGGTACTTCTCTGCCATCGCGTAGCCTTCTCCCAGGAGCTCTTTCATCTGCTCCCCGTACAGATTCGCGGTACATTCGGTAATGCTGAGGAACTTCACATTGTCATCCTCCACGATCCGCTCCACGCTGCCGCTGTCGCCGATGGTGGATTTATCCTCGATATTGCTGTAGGCAGAACCCAGTACATGGCCGGAAATGTCAAAGATCAGCACGTTGGCATTGATCAGCTCGCACAGGATCTGACTCAGATCTTTATAAGACAGGCTGCCTGTGGTCGTCTCACTGAGAACCCAGTTCAGGCGCCGGATCTTCATTAAAATTTGACTGCCCATTTTCTCTCCTTACAGGATACTACAGGATATAGCGGTCCAGATCCTCTTCTTCGATGGTTTCCTTAAACCGTTCTTTTACATACGCCTCGTCGATGACGATCTTCTCTTCTTCCATTTCCGGAATGTTGAAGGAGATGTCTTCCAGGAGCTTTTCCATGACGGTGTGAAGACGGCGGGCACCGATGTTTTCTCCCTGCTCATTCATCAGGAAGGACAGGGATGCGATCTGCTGGATTGCGCTTTCAGTGAATTCCACTTCTGCGCCTTCCGTCTCCAGCAGTGCCTTGTGCTGCTTGATCAGTGCATTCTCCGGTTTCGTCAGAATCTGCACGAAGTCTTCCTTGGTCAGGCTTTCCAGCTCGACGCGGATCGGGAACCGTCCCTGCAGTTCCGGGATCAGATCTGTCGGCTTGGCCGTGCTGAAGGCTCCGGCGCCGATAAAGAGAATGTGATCCGTCTTTACCGGTCCGTATTTGGTATTGATGACACTGCCCTCCACGATCGGCAGAATATCCCGCTGCACGCCTTCTCTGGATACATCCGCTCCGGATGTGCTCCGGGATGTGGAGGCGATCTTGTCGATCTCATCGATGAAGATGATGCCGTTCTGCTCTGCGTTTTCCAGGGCTTCGTCAGTCACCATGTCCATATCGATCAGTTTCTGCGCTTCCTGTTCCCGCAAAATCTTTCGCGCGTCCTTCACTTTCACATTTTTTTTCTTTGTTTTTTCCGGCATCATATCTCCGAAAATATTGCCGATGGCGATGCTCATGCCTTCATTGCTCATATCCAGCTGATTCCCCTTCGGCGCTGCAACGACATCGATCTCGATGTACTGCTCTTCCAGCAGGCCCTGGCGAAGCTGATTGCGGACCTGCTCTCTGGCCATTTCCACGTCATTGTCCTCTTTTACCGGCTCTGCGTTCTTCGCTTCCTGGCTCTCCAGATACTGTTGCTTCTGGCTGGTGTATCCGCCGCTGTTCATGATGAAATCAAACGGGCTTTTGGATGTTCCCGATTTTTTCTTTCCCTTGCCCGGAATAATGGCTTCCACAATCTTTTCTTCTGCGATCTTGTCGGCCACTTCATACTTCTCTTCCAGTTTGCTCTGCTTGGTCACGCGCATGGAGGCTTCCACCAGATCACGGACCATGGAATCCACATCACGGCCGACATAGCCGACTTCTGTGAACTTGGTCGCTTCCACCTTGACAAACGGCGCATCCATCAGCTTGGCCAGACGTCTCGCGATCTCTGTTTTGCCGCAGCCGGTCGGTCCCATCATCAGAATGTTTTTCGGCGTGATCTCCTCCCGCATCTCATCCGGAAGAAGGCTTCTTCTGTAACGGTTCCGCAGTGCAATGGCCACGGATTTCTTCGCCTCGTCCTGTCCGATAATGTATTTATCCAGTTCCGCCACGATTTCTTTCGGCGTCATGCTGTATAATTTACTTGCCATATTTCCCGATCCCCCTATAATTTTTCCACAATAATATGATCATTGGTGTAAACACAGATAGAAGATGCAATCTTCAGAGATTCTCTGACGATTTCTTCTGCACTCATATCGGTATGATTAAACAGGCCGTTGGCTGCCGCATAGGCGAAGTTTCCGCCACTGCCGATGGCAACGAAATCCTGATCCGGCTCGATCACTTCCCCGTTTCCGGAAATCACCAGCATATTGTCCCGGTCCATGACGATCATCAGCGCGTCCAGACTGCGCGCGCCGTTGTCAGAACGCCACATCTGGGCCAGATCTACGGCTGCACGCTTCAGATTACCCCCGTGCTCCTCCATTTTCTTTTCGAATTTCTCCGTCAGCGTGAAAGCATCTGCCACAGATCCGGCAAACCCGGTCAGCACTGAATTCTTGTAGATTTTTCTTACTTTTCTGGCCCCGTTCTTCATGATGGTGCTTTCTCCCATCGTCACCTGACCGTCTCCGCCGATTGCGATATCATCGGGACCGCGTCTTACTGCGCAAATCGTTGTTGCATGAAATTCAATCATCTCAAATTCCTCCCGTTTTTCGTTTTTTGCTGAGGTTTATTCTCTATATCCACACTGGTCATTGGAGCAGGCCAGCTGTGATCCCTTCGTTTTCCGCTCGAGCAGCAGACTGCCGCACTGCGGACATTTTTTATTCGTCGGTTTATACCAGAATGCCTTTTTACAGGATGGATAATTGCTGCATCCATAAAAGACTTTTCCGGACTTTCCCCGCTTTACCACGATATCTCCGCCGCAGTCCGGACATTTCACATCGATGGTCTTCACGATGGCCCGGGTGTTTTTACACTCCGGATATCCGCTGCAGGCAAGGAATTCGCCGAACCGTCCGGACTTGATGACCATAGGTCTACCGCAGAGTTCACATACCTCATCGGTCACCTGATCTTCGATCTGCACTTTCTCAATGGCCTCATCGGCAACTTTCAGCTCTTCAGACAGCGTGCCGTAGAAGTCACGGATCACCTGCTTCCATTCCAGTCCTCTGGCTTCCACATCATCCAGCTTATCTTCCATCTCCGCCGTGAATCCGGTATCTGCAATCTCATGGAAATATTCTTCCATCATATCTGTCACGAGAAATCCCAGATCCGTCGGAAGCAGCGTTTTTTTCTGCCTTTCAATATATTTCCGTTCCAGTAGCGTTGCGATGATCGGCGCATAGGTGCTCGGACGGCCGATGTTTTTCTCTTCCAGATCCTTTACCAGGCTGGCTTCGGTAAACCGGGAAGGCGGTTCGGTGAATTTCTGCTCGGAGGTGATCTTTTCCGCCTTCAGGATTTCTCCTTCTTCCATCAGAGGCAGGAAGGAGTCCCTGTCTTCCTCCATATTGGTATTATACACCTTCTGAAAGCCATCGAAAAGCAGTTTCGAGCCGCTTGCCTTCAGAAGATAGCTTCCGCAGCGGATGCTGACCTGCATGCTGTCGAACACTGCCGGTGCCATCTGGCTTGCCAGGAAGCGAGTCCAGATCAGACGGTAGAGGCTGTACTGGTCTTTTGTCAGAGAATCGCGGATCGATTCGGGATCCAGACTGATATTGCTGGGACGAATCGCCTCGTGGGCGTCCTGAATGTCTTTCTTTTTATTGGAAAAAACAGTATTCCCTGTATAGGATGGTCCGAACCGGTCCTGAATGTATGCTTTCGCCGCTTCCCGGGCCTCTGCGGAGATCCGGACGGAATCGGTACGGATATAGGTCACCAGACCGATGGTGCCATGTCCTTTGATCTCCACGCCTTCATAGAGCTGCTGTGCAATCATCATGGACTTTTTCGTTGTAAATCCCAGCTTGCTGACGGCATCCTGCTGCAGGCTGCTGGTGGTAAACGGCGCAAGGGGCCTGCGGCTCCGTTCTTTACGGGTGATGGACTCCACCGTAAAGGTTCCGGCCTTCAGTTCGTTGATAATCGCCTGTGCCTGCTCTCCGGTTTCCACCACCAGTTTCTTTCCATTATATTCCGTCAGCTTCGCGGCAAACTGCTTTTCCTTACGAAAAACCGCACCGATATTCCAGTATTCCTTCGGTACGAAATCCCGGATCTGTTTCTCCCGGTCACAGATGATCTTCAGCGCAGCAGACTGCACCCGGCCTGCAGAAAGCCCTCTTCGGATTTTTCGCCACAGAAGCGGACTGATCTGATAGCCTACCAGCCGGTCCAGGACACGGCGCGCCTGCTGGGCATCCACCAGTCTGAGGTTAATGGGCCGCGGGTGTTTCACCGCGTTTTTTATGGCGTCCTTTGTGATCTCGTTGAATTCGATCCGGCACGGGGAGGCAGGATCGATCCCCAGCAGATACGCAAGATGCCAGGAAATGGCTTCTCCTTCCCGGTCCGGGTCGGTTGCCAGATAGATTTTTCCTGCCTGTTTCGCTTCTTTTTTCAGTTCTTTAATCAGATCGCCCTTACCCCGGATGGCGATGTACTGGGGTTCAAAATCATTTTCAATATCAATGCCCAGCTTGCTCTTCGGAAGGTCTCTGACATGTCCGACAGAGGCCACCACTTTATAGGACGGCCCCAGATATTTTCCGATTGTCTTCGCCTTGGACGGCGATTCTACAATGACCAGCGTCTTTTTCGCGCCTTTGGCATTCTTTGAACTTTTCGCTGTCTTTTTTGCTTTCGGCGCGGATTTCTCCACTGTCTTCGTTTCTCCCATGTTTCCTCCTGAAATATCCCCCTCTGCTGCACCTGGTTTTCTGCTTCTGATCCGAACGTGCCGCTACAGAAAATCGGGAAAGGTTCTTATGAACAAATATGATACTGCCTTTTTCAGAAATTTGCAATAAAAATTTTTCCAAAGTTTACGGCAATGTATCCTTTCATTTCCAGAATCATGACAATTCCGTTCATATCCACCGGATTTTTCGACAGTGCCCGGCACAGAAACTCCAGGCCGACTTCCCCTTCTTTCTCCAGGATCTGAAGCACCTGCTGCTCCGTTTCCGACAGGTCAGCGCGCCTGCTTTCCTCTGAAACAGGAATGCCGCCCAGTGCCCGGACGAGATCTTCCACCACCACAAGAGGCTGGGCTCCATCGGCAATCAGCTTGTTGGTTCCCAGACTCCAGGGGCTGGTGATGTTCCCCGGTACTGCAAAGACCGTCTTTCCCTGCTCTGCGGCCAGTTCTGCCGTGATCAGAGCACCGCTTCCGGTTCCGGCCTCCACGATGCAGACTGCCTCCGAAAGGCCGGCAATGATCCTGTTCCGCTGCGGAAACATATACGGCATCGGCTTCGTTCCGGGCGGATACTCTGACAGAATCAGACCTTCTGCAAGAAGACGCTCATACAGTTTCCGGTTTTCTGCCGGATAGCAGATATCCACGCCGCATCCCAGCACGGCGACCGCCTGGCCGCCGGCGCGCAGGGTCCCCTGATGTGCAAAGTTATCGATTCCCTTGGCCATGCCGCTGACCACCGGAATTCCTGCGCGGGCCAGTGCGCTGCCGATCGTCATGGCAGTCTTTTTCCCGTATTCGCTGCACTTTCTGGAGCCGACCACGGCAGCAGCAGGCTTTTTCAGAAGCGCCGTGTTTCCCAGGCAGTACAGCCTCTTCACTTCCGGCAGCACAAACTGCAGCGCCTCCGGATACAGTTTGTCTCCTTTTCTGATTTCTATGATTTTTTCTGTCATCTTAGGCACCCTGCTTCCATTCCTGCGGCTGCATATAGCGCAGAGCCGACGCCAGATGATACAGCGTCACATCTTCACTGCCTGCCAGATCTGCTGCTGTTCGGGCAATCCGCAGCAGTTTCAGATATCGCCGTGTGCTGAGATGATATGTTTCTGAAGCAGACTGCAGAAATTTCTTTTCTTCCTGACCCAGGCGGCAGAACTGACGGATGTGCCGTTCCTCCATCTGACTGTTAAAAGAGAGTTCTGTATTCCGGAACCGTGCTTCCTGCATCGCTCTGCCCTGCAGAACTTTTTCACGCAGCAGCGCGGTGCTTCCCTCTTCTTCCTGCTGAAGAGTCTGAAACGGGACCGGAAAGACCGGAATAATCATGTCGATCCTGTCGGCCACCGGTCCGGACAGACGGCTCCGGTACTGGTCCAGCTGCGCAGGCGTGCAGGTGCATGGATGATCCGGATCACCCCAGTATCCGCAGCGGCACGGATTGGACGCCGCCGCCAGAAGGAACCTGGCCGGAAAAGTAAACAGCTGTCCGCCCCGCACCATGCGGACTTCCTCTTCCTCCATCGGCTTGCGCAGAGCGTCAATCTGCTTCCGCTCCATTTCCAGAAATTCATCGACAAATAAGACACCGTTATGTGCCAGCGACACTTCACCGGGGTACGGCACCGCGCCGCCTCCCAGAAGCCCTGCCCGGCTGGTTCGGTAATCCGCCATGCGGAATGGTCTTCGCACCATCACCGGCTGCTTCTCGTCCAGAAGTCCGGCCACAGAATAGATCATCGTCGTTTCCATCTGTTCCCGCGGTGTCATATCCGGCAGAATTCCCGGAATCCGCCGTGCCAGCATGGTTTTTCCCGCTCCGGGCGGTCCCAGAAGAAGAATGCTGTGATTGCCGCAGACCGCTGCCGCAATTGCCTGTTTTGCTTCCCACTGCCCTTTTACCTGAGAAAAATCCAGCAGTTCCTCCCCGTTTTTCTCCGAAGGATATGCCGGGAGAACAGATTTTGCGAAGTCCGTATCCGCAGAAGCCGGAATCGGCTCCAGTCCGCAGATCATATCCGCTGCTTCCCGCAGATGCCGGACCGGTACGACGTCAATCCCGCAGGCCTGTGCAGCAAGGAGTGCTTCCGGATAGTTCTCCGCCGGCAGAAAAATCCGCTCCAGCCGCGGCTCCTCCTCATGTTCCGCCAGTGCTTTTACCATGGAAAGGACCCCTTTTACAGGAGACAGGCTCCCGTCCAGGCGCAGTTCCCCGAGGAATCCGCTCTGCAGCAGCATTTCCTCTGTTTTTCTTCCGGTCAGAATCCCCGCAGAGCGAAGGATCCCCATGGCCATCGCCAGGTCATAATGACTGCCTTTTTTATGGAGATAGGCCGGTACCAGATTAATGACGATCCGGTTCATGGGGTATTCAAATCCGCTGTTCCGGATCGCGCTTTTTATCCGCTGTCCTGCCTCCCGGATGGCAGTATCCGGCAGTCCCACCACAAAAAATCCCGGAAGTCCCCGGGTCAGATCGGTTTCCACCGTCACCGTCTTCCCTTCGATCCCGCTGCAGGAACCGGTCCGGATCTTCGCTAGCATATGCCCACCTCCTGAAAAGACAGGCCTTTCAGATGGCGCACTGTAATTTCCATCACCTGAAATTCCATCTCCCGGAAGTGCCGGTCCGTTTCTGCCAGGAAACTGGCTGCGGTCTGACGGATCTTTCGCTGCTTCTCTCCGGAAACTGCCTCCGCCGGTGTCCCGTACCGGCTGCTCCGCCTGGTTTTCACTTCCAGAAAGGCCAGCACACCGTCCTTCTCGGCAATCAGGTCAATTTCGCCATAGGGGCAGCGGTAGTTGCGAGCGAGAATCTCGTACTCTTCCTGCTTCAGAAGTTCTTCCGCCAGCTCTTCTCCCAGCTTTCCCAGCGTCCTTGCGGTATCGTTCTCTTTTGTCTTCATCTGTCATTCTCCCTTCCGTATACTGCTCTGGTATCCAGCCGGGCATCCGATCCACTTCATACATAAATTTACATGTTTTAACAGGATTTGTCAAGAGCGAATCCTGGCTTCCGCCTCAACAATAAAAGCATACCCGCAGGCGGAAGGAGGCTGACGGGTATCTGAATATCTGATTCACTTTCTCTCTTTTATTTCTTTCGTATTTTCTTCACGGTACGGCGTGCCAGAGACCGCAGTTTTTTCAGCAGCAGGTTCTTTCCCTTCAGCAGGGTCAGCTGCCAGTCCGGTCGCATCCGGCCGAGCGCAAACGTTTCCACCGCAAAAGCGACCCCTTCCTCCTCATTGGAAGGTGCGACAAAATCGGCCATGGCGCGGACTTCCGGCTCTCCGTTTCCCATGGCGATTCCCAGTCCCGCTTCCGCCAGCATGGCCATATCGTTGGGGCTGTCTCCACAGGCCATGGCAGAAGACAGGTCCGCATGGATGATTTCACATAATGCAGCCAGTCCGGTCGCTTTGCTGGTAGTCGCTCCGCCGATCTCCAGATTATGAGGAACGGAAGATGTGACCGTGATATCCGGGATCTTCTCCAGAATCTTCTTCATAGAGGCTTTTTCTTCGAAGGATTCGAAGTGGATATTGATGTTTTCAATTGCGCTGCTATGTGCATCAAGAAATCCGTAAATATCCTCCACCGGCTGCCGTGTCCGCAGAATATAGCTGCGATTCATGTAGGAAGAGCCATGATCCCGGATGTCTTCGAACACAGAGCGGCCGATGTACGCCTTTCCTCCTGTAAAGACCTCAACCGGAAAGCCGCTGCAGTTTCGGAGCAGCGCGGAGATTTCCTGCAGAGGACACGGATCGATGCAGTTTTCATAGATCACATTTCCGGTCGCCAGTTCTGTGATCATGGCACCGTTGGATGTAACGACATACTCCAGTCCGCGGATCTTAAAAACATCTTCTGGAAGAGCGCACCAGGTTCTTCCGGTCGCAATGACGACGTGAATGCCACGATCAATGGCTTCCTCCAGTGCTTTTCGGGTGCGAGGGGTGATATGTCCCCTCGTCAGTGTCGTTCCGTCCAGGTCCAGTGCGATCAGCCCGATGGCGTTTTTTCTGTTCATCGCCGGACCTCCGGACTGCCTCCCTGTGCCCCGCCTGTCTGTATGCCGTCCAGGCATGCCAGGAATTCTCTGTTATAGATCCGAATCTGCTTCATCGTCGCGCTTTCGTCATGTCCCGGGTAGACGGTATAGTCATTGGTCCATCTGCTGATGACCTGGCGGCAGCTGCGGATCATATCTGCAGGACTGCCGTCTGACAGGTCGGTCCGTCCCAGATCCGTATCAAAAATGGTGTCGCCGCTGAACACGACTCTGCTCTTTTCGGACAGAATGCAAATTGAGCCGGCCGTATGTCCCGGCGTATGAAGGATCTGCAGTGTTTCACCATCCAGATCCAGATGGTCGCCGCCGGTCAGAAGACGGTCAACGTTTCCTTTATATACTGCTGCATCGATCTCATGCATCATGACCGGACATCCAAGCACATCTGCCACTCTGGCCGCAGCGCCCACATGATCATGGTGATGATGGGTCAGCAGAATTCCGAGAGGATGCAGCCCTTCTTTTTCTACAAATTCTATAAATTTCTGCGGTTCATAGCCCGGATCAATGATATAGCAGCCGGTTCCGCCGCTGGTGCGGATCACATAACCGTTGCTTTCCAGACTTCCGCCGATAAATCGTGTGATCTTCAAAAAAACGCCTCCCTGTATTTTCCGGTTTCCTTCAGTATAGCACAACGCACCGCTCCCTGTACAGTACGAAATCCTCTTGCAAAATATGCTAAATATGGTACAATAAATAGACTGATAGTAATGATATGAAGAGGTGTGAGTATGAAAGTTGCCATTGTAGGCGCCGGAAAGCTCGGTGTCAAAGTTGCCAACGCACTGCTGAGCGGTGACCATTCAATTACCATATTTGATAAAAATGAGGACAAGCTGAATAAGATCTCCCAGCAGCTGGATGTCATGACCGTTCACGGGAATGCCAAGCAGATCAGTCTGCTGAAGGAATACGAAATCGGAACTTTTGATTTTCTGCTGACCGTAACGGAAAGCGACGAAAAAAACATCGTGATCGCAAGTTTTGCGAAGAAACTTGGATGTAGCAAGGTGATCGCCCGAGTGCGGGATCCTGAGCATATGAACCAGCTGGATTTCATCAAGGAAACAATGAACATCGATCATATCGTCAATCCGGACATGGCGATCACCAATGAAATCTACAAATATCTGGTTGAGAAGTACACCCTGACCAACGGCATCTTTTCCACAGGGAAGGTTTCTCTGATCCAGTTCAAAGTGAAACGGTACCGCAGCCTCAGCGGTCTGTCCATGTATGAGATCAAGAAAGAGCTGCCGAATATGCTGGTGGTAGCCATTTCGCGGAACGGCAAGATTATCATTCCTCACGGGAAAACGATTATCGAGCCGACTGACACACTGTACCTGATCGGAGAACGGGCGGAAATTCAGGAACTCCATAAGAAAGTGCACGAAAAAGGAAAGTATACGAACCTGCAGAAGGTCATGATCGTCGGCGGCGGAAAGACCGGATTCTATCTGGCGGCCAAGCTGGCGGAATTCGGCGTGTCTGTCAAGGTGGTTGAAATCAATAAAGAACGCTGCTACTATCTCTCCACGCACCTGGATAATGTCATGGTGCTCCATGGCGATGCGACGGATATGTCTCTGCTGGAGGAGGAGAACCTCGATGAAATGGACGCTTTCGTCACGGCAACCGGGTTTGATGAAGAGAATCTTCTCCTGGCTCTGACGGCCAAGCAGCATGGCATTGAAGATGTTATTTCCAAGATCAGCCGGGAAGGATACCGGGATCTGATCGAGAAAATGGGGATTGACATGGCGCTGAATCCGCTGAATATCACAGCAAGCACTATCCTCCGGTACATCCAGGGTGAAAAACGTGTCATCTCTTCTCTGCTGATTCAGGGGCAGGCGGAAATTATGGAAATCATTGCGGTCAGCGATATGAAGCTGGTCAATATTCCTCTGAAGGAACTGGATCTTCCGGAAGGAGTTCTGATCGCCGGAATCCACCGCGGACAGCAGGTCATCATTCCGGACGGCAACACGCGGATTCTGGAAGACGATAAAGTGATTATCTTCTGCCTTCTTTCAGATATTGCTGAACTGGAAAAGCTGTTCCGAAAAAAACGGCACTTTTTATAATAAAGGGATAGGAGGATAGATACCTTATGAGCAACCGTGCACGGGATCTGATCCGGATACAGGGGTATATTCTGCTCGTTCTGGCAGCTGCCCTGATTATTCCCTGCATTATTTCACTCTATCACAGAGAAGAGAAAGCATCGGAGGCGTTTTCGTTCACGCTGCTGTTCTGCATCATTGCCGGCGCAGTGATCGTCCGGTTTATCAGCCCTTCTCCGGCCCGCATCCGTGCCAGGGACGGGTTTCTTGTTGTGTCCGCAAGCTGGCTGGTGTCTTCCCTGGTCGGTGCCCTGCCGTTCTGTATCTCCGGTGCGATTCCTTCGTTTTTCGATGCGTTCTTTGAATCCTGCTCGGGCTTCACGACAACAGGTGCTTCCATTCTGACCGATATCGAATCCCTGCCCCGCTCCATCCTCTTCTGGCGTTCTTTCACGCACTGGCTGGGAGGCATGGGGATTCTGGTTTTCGTCATGGCGCTCCTGCCTTCTCTGGGTATCAGCGGGCAGAATGTCGCCAATGCAGAAACACCCGGACCGACGAAAGATAAAATCACCGCCAAGTTTTCAGATACAGCCAGAGATCTTTACCTGATCTACATCGGCATGACCGTTGCAGAAACCGTGCTGCTTCTCTTTGGCGGTCTCAGTCTGTATGATGCTCTGGTGCATACTTTCGGAACCGTCGGAACCGGCGGATTCTCCTGCTATAACGACAGCATCGGCCACTTTGACAGTGCTTATGTGGAGTGGATCATTATTCTTTTCATGTTCCTGTCAGGGGTTAATTTCAATCTGTATTATCTGACAGGAAAAATCGGCATTTCCGTTCTGTACCGGGATGAAGAATTCCGGTTTTATACAGGCATTGTCCTCTGTGTCAGTATGCTGATCTTTGTCTGCCGTGCTTTTTACGGAGGATTTCAGGCAATCGGCGAGACGCTTCGGGATTCGGTATTCCAGGTGGTCTCCGTTCTGACAACGACGGGATATATGACAAACGACTTCGATGCCTGGCCCACTTTCGGCAGAATCATGATCTTTGTGCTGTTTTTCATCGGCGGCTGTTCGTCTTCCACCGGCGGCGGCATCAAGTGTGTCCGGGTTCTGGTCGCATTCAAGCTGGTGCGGCGCGGAATCTCCATCAAGCTGCATCCGCGGCGGATTGCTCACGTCACGCTGAACCGCAGGGAAGTCAGCAATGATGTGGTGATTCATATTACAAATTTCATCTTTACCTACCTGATGGTCATGGCAATCGGCTTTCTGCTGATCTCGCTGAACGGTTTTGATTTCATGTCCAGCTTTTCCGCAGCAGCCACCTGCCTTGGCAATATCGGACCGGGGTTCGGAACCTTCGGTCCTACCATGAATTTCTCCGTAATGTCGAATTTTTCCAAGCTGGTATGCTCCTTCCTGATGCTGTTCGGAAGGCTGGAGCTGTTCACCATGCTGGTCCTGTTCTCGAAACATTACTGGAATTCCAACAAATGCTAATTTCACACTGGAGTGTAAACTTATGCGCCTGAATTATCCTGTAATTCTGAAGGTAACCGGCCTTCTGACACTGATCGAAGGTATTGCCATGGTGCCGTGCATTCTTGCAGCCATGGTATTCGAGGAGTGGAATGCAGCTTCTGCTCTGATCCTGGTCTGCCTGATCTGTGTATGCGTCGGCTTCGTGATCCTGACGCAGTTAAAATTTAAAAAAATCCGGCTGAAGCTGCAGGAAACTTTTCTCATCGCCTGCCTAAGCTGGGTTTACTGTTCCCTGATCGGGATGATCCCCTACTATTTCAGCAGCTGCGGTTTCACGCTGATGGGCTCTTTTTTTGAATCCGTAGCAGGTTTCACCACCACGGGATGTACTGTGCTGGATCCCAACCTGCTTCCCCTGTCCCTGCAGTTGTGGCGAGCCATCTGTCACTGGCTCGGCGGCATGGGCATTCTGATCCTGGTTCTAACGATTTTCCCGATGCTGGGTATCGGCGGCCAGTTCATCATGTCCGCAGAGGCGCCCGGCCCGGCTTTCGAGCGGCTCGGTATGAAAATCAGTGAGGCGGGAAAATATCTCTATGGAATTTATCTGCTGCTCACTGCTGCGGAGTTTGCACTCCTGGCCCTCGGCCCTATGGACGTGTTTACTGCCCTCTGCGCATCTCTCAGCAGTATCAGTACCGCCGGTCTGATCATCACCGACGCCAATGCGGTCTATTTTCAGAGCACCTATGTGCGCCTTGTCATCATGCTCTTTACGATTCTCTCTGCCATGAGCTATCTGATCTATTATATGATCCTAAAAGGGCGCTGGCGGGATGCACTGAAGAATCTGGAGGCGAGAGCGTTCCTGCTGACAATCCTGGTTTCCTCTGCTCTCATTTCGGTCGTTCTGAAATGCAGCGGGACCTATTCCAGCCTCTGGCAGGCCGTAAAAGACAGTCTGTGCCAGGTGGTTTCCATGATTTCCACTTCCGGCTATTTCGTCTGTAATTACATGGACTGGCCGACTTTCACCCAGGTCGTTCTGTTTTTCCTGATGATCGTCGGCGGATGTTCCGCCTCCACATCCGGTTCCCTGAAAATACTTCGTTTCATCGTCATGCTGAAGCTGGTCAAACGCGGTATCTTTCGCCGGATCCACCCCCATGCGGTCAAGCCGGTCATGCTGGACGGCCGTCCGGTCTCTGCACCGCTGGCGTCCTCCATTACCATGCACATTCTGCTGTATTTCGGTGTGCTGATCATCGGAAGTGTCCTGCTCTCCTTTAATAATCTGGATATGGAAACCACGATCACTTCTGCACTGGGGGCGTTTTCCAATACCGGCATGGCACTGGGCCAGGTAGGTGCTACCGGATATTTCGGCATGTTCAGCGGATTCTCTCTCTTCGTTCTGACGATTCTGATGATTGCAGGACGTCTCGAAATGTATGCGATAATCCTGCTGTTCACCCCGTCCTTCTGGCATCCGGATAAAGTCAGAGCTGTATAGGAATTTTGTTTCTCTGTTTTCTGCGCAAAATGTATGCTTCCGGCACGCTTCGGGAATGCTTTGGATAAGAAGAGTGCATACGGAGGTAAAACATGATCGTCAGAGAAATCATGAGCAGTCATATCTGTACTGTGCGCCCGGAGGATCCGGTCGAGCGGGTTTCAGAAATCATGCGCACAGAAAATGTCGGCATCGTTCCGGTCTGCGATCTGCAGGATCATCTTGCGGGTGTGATTACAGATCGCGATATTATCCTTCGAAAAGGATTCGGCAGAACGGCCGGAGAGATCCTGACACCGGATCCCGTGACGGTTTCCCCGCGTCAGGATGTGCATGACGCGGCGCTGCTGTTTTCGGAACACGGAGTCCGTCGGCTCCCTGTGGTGGAAAACGGCAGACTAACAGGTATGCTTTCCCTGCGGGATCTTGCCCGCAAAAAAATATATACGGCCGAACTCGGCCACATTCTATATCATATCAGTAATTTTGAACAAAGATGATCTCATCGTTACAGGAGGCAATATTCATGGTTGTTACAGTTTTGTTATTCATTATCGGTCTGATTCTGCTGATCAAAGGCGGTGACTGGTTTGTGGACGGTGCCACCGGCATCGCGCAGCGGTTTCATATTCCGGAAATTCTGATCGGTGCCACCGTGGTATCGATCGGTACGACACTCCCGGAAGTCATGGTTTCCGCGACATCCGCGCTGGGCGGTCACGGGGAGATCGCCTATGGCAACGCGATCGGCTCCATTATCTGCAATACAGCTTTTATCGCCGCCCTTACCATCGCCATTCGGCCGGCTCCTGTCCAGCGTTTTACGCTTCGCACACCGGTGATGTTCTTCTTTGTTTCCGCTGCCTTCTATATGTATACCGCCTATATTGACGGCTATTTCAGCCGTGTGACCGGCATTATTCTCCTGGGGATCTTCCTCATCTACATGATTCTTACCGTCATCCAGATGACACGGGACCCGGAGCATCCGGATCTGGCGCCGGACGGTACCGCGATCTCCAATGAAGAGGAAATTGCAGAAGAGACCCGCAGTACGGGAAAGAACCTGTTTCTGCTGGTTCTCGGTGCAGCGCTGATCGCGATCGGTGCAAATCTGCTGGTAGACAACGGAATCCTGATCGCAGAGGCTCTCGGCGTGCCGGAATCCGTCATCGCACTGACCTTCGTGGCGCTCGGCACTTCTCTTCCGGAACTGGTTACAGCAGTCACCTCTCTTCTGAAAGGACACGGTTCTCTTTCCATCGGCAATGTTATCGGCGCCAACCTGTTCAACCTGGTGCTGGTCAGCGGCGTTTCCACTGCGCTGGCTCCGTTCAAAGTACCGGAGAGTTCCGTCATCGCAGGCCACAACGCTTCCCTGGTGCTGGAAATTCCGGTTATGCTTGCTGTCATGCTGATCCTTACCGGTCCGGCCATGTTCAAAGGCAGACTCTACCGTGCCCAGGGCATCCTGCTCCTGTGCATCTATGCTGGCTTCTGTGTTCTCCAGTTTGCCATGTCGGCATAGAGAAAAAGGAAAAAGGGCAGTAAAACCACCCTTTTCCTCGAAAAAAATTTTCTGTTATACTACATTACTGAGGATTTCGGTTATTGTCGCCATCCAGAACGTCTTCCACCCCGTTCTTCACATCATTGGCTCCGTCCCGTATCCCATCTCCCAGGTCTTCCGCCCCGTCCTTCAGGTCCTCGCCCAGACTGTCACGGTTATTCTTGTCTGTACGGTCCCCGTCATTGAGTCGATCGTCATCCAGTCCGTCATTCCGGTCATCGTTTGTGAGATTCTGGTCGGCATCCGGTACCTGATTCGCAGTGTCATTATTGTTCCTTCCACAGCCGGTCAGTACCGTCATGGAAAATACCAGGGCAGCTGTCATAAGGACTGCTGCAATTTTTCTTTTCATGAGAAATACTCCTTTCTACACTTCATGTATTCGCAGTTAGTTTGGAGCATTTCCCGCCAAAATATACAGAAATACCATACAAAAAACGGAGAAGAAATGTCTTCTCCGTCTGATGTCATTGCATGTACTATTTCGAAACGAACTATTCTTCGTCTTCCGCCTCTTCTGCTTCCACGTCAGCATCCAGCGCCTGCTTGATGCTCAGGCTGATTCTTCTTCTTTCCGTATCGATGTCCAGAATCTTTGCAGCGACGATCTGTCCGATTTCCAGTTCATCCGCAATGTTGGTGACTCTCTTGTTTGCAACTTCAGAGATGTGTACCAGTCCGTCCAGACCAGGTTCCAGTTCAACGAAAGCACCATATTCTTTCAGCTGAACAACTTTTCCTTCGACGATCTGACCGATTTCATATTTTTCGTTTATCACGGACCACGGTTCCGGCTGAGTCTGCTTCAGACCTAATGAAATCTTGCCTTTTTCTTCGTTCATGGAAAGGATCTTTACCTTTACTCTGTCGCCGATCTGCAGTACTTCCTGCGGATGCTTCAGCTTGCCCCAGGAAATTTCAGAGATGTGCAGCAGTCCGTCGATACCGCCCAGGTCAACGAAAGCACCGTAATCCGTAAATCTCATTACAGTTCCTTCTACGATATCATCCACGTGGAGACTGCTCCAGATTGCCTCCAGCTTCTTCTGCTTCTCTTCTGCAAGTACATCTTTGTGAGAGAATACCGCTCTGTTCTTCTTCTGGTCAACCCGGATCACCTTGACATCCAGCTCCTGACCCATGAATTCATCGGCATTTTCCACATATTTGTCGGACAGCTTGGACAGAGGAATAAAACCGGAAACTTCTTTATAAGCAGCGATTACGCCACCATTCACCTGTTTCACAACCTTAACGGTGATAATCGACTTATTCTCGAATGCTTCGATGATCTCACCCCAGTGTTCATTTACTTCTAATTTCTTTTTAGAAAGTAAGATTCCACCATCTCCATCATCTGTCTTGATGACTTTCGCCTGGATTTCATCGCCTTCGTGGAATAAATCTGTTAGCTTCTGGTCTCCTTCCAGTGTTACTTCTTCTTTCGGAATAATACCATCCTTTTTGCATCCCATGTTAACGATGATCTCTTTTTCAGTAACCTGGTGTACCTTTCCGTTAACAGTTTCGCCTACTCTAGGTAATCTTAATGATTTTTCGATATCTTCCATTAAGTCCTGCATGTTCATTTCAGTG
>JALEHL010000005.1 GCA_022770665.1 Bacillota bacterium | reverse complement strand
GAGGTCAGATGGTCGGTAATGCTTCGGATGGATACGGGATTTCCGGCCACACTGACCAGATATCTGGCTATGGTCTTCAGCAGGAGAATATCCGTGATTTTTCTTTTATCTGGATCGGTTTCCTTTCGAGCCTGACGATCTTCGATGTCCTTTACGATCACGGTATTGTAGATACCCTCTAAGTAGGTTTCTACTTTTTCCGGGGTCCGATCCATAACGGCAATATACGGAAGTCCTCCGTCACGCATATATTCCGCAAGACCGCGATCCACATCCATACCGGTGAGCTTCAGAAATTCCCTGAAGGACAGGGGCAGCATCTTAATTTCCACATAGTGTCCGGTCAGCAGTGTGGCAAGATCCCCGGAAAGCATGCAGGCGTTGGAACCGGTAATACAGATGTCCACATCCGGCTTGATATACAGACTGTCTACGACCTTCTCAAAGGATGGAACCTTCTGGATTTCATCCAGGAAGATGTAGGTCCTTTTTCCTTCACACAGATGCTCCTTGAGATAAGCATACAGCTTTCGATAGTCCTGCAGCTCCTCATATTCCAGTTCTTCAAAATTGATGGAAACGATCTGCTCCTCGGAGATACCGTTTGCCTTAAGCCACGCCTGATATTGCAGCAGCAAGGTGGATTTTCCACAGCGCCTGATACCGGTGACAACCTTGATGACTTGTTCATCCTTCCATTGAATCAAACGATCCAGATATTCTTTTCTTTCAACCAAAATGATCACCTCCATCAAATAGTATTCCGATTTCAGCACATAATATACAAAAAGTCAATTTATATTCCGAAACGGGAACGAAATGTGCTGTAAACTGGATAGTGTTCCGAAATGTGAATATTGCAGAATATACATGATATTATAATCAACCAATGGAAACGGCACCAGTCAGCATGAAAAAACGGAGGCACCGATGATTGTCATTGGAGGCACCGATGATTGTCGAAAACCGTCGGATTTTGCAGAAAACATCCGTAGATCATAGGAAGAGATATGGAATGCCGGAGCCCGGGCTGCCGGGACGGTCAGCGAAAGAGTTTGCTGAAGGCCCAGCGGGAGAATGGTGCGGCGAAAAAGAAATTCCAGAAGAATGCCATTTGGAAATTATGAAGGACAGTGCCAAGCCAGATGGCAGGCAGCTGCGTCCAGGATGCATTCCCGGGGATGATGTGAAAGAGAATGGAGGCTGTCAGGCTCATAGTGGGGCACATGACAGCGACAGTGCCGCCCTGGCGGAGAAGCTGGCAGAAATACGGGTTGTCTTTTTCCGGGCTGCTAAAACTGCCCTACATGACAGGGCATATACGTATTTCGAAAGTCGGGAGAACTCCTGAGGAATGGTTAGCTATGACGAACTCAACAATAATCAGGGAAAATGACGACAAAAACACGTAAAAATAGCCGAATTTTGTGATATTTTCAGCAAAAATCAGAAAATAGACGGGATTTCCACGGTTTTTTACGTGTTTTTGGACCAAAAATAGGACGATATTGTTGAAACTTGAAATGAGAAGACCAGGCCGTTCATCGGGCTGGTGCACATCACGAGATGTTTCGAGAAAATTCGGGAGATTTCGACGGAATTCGACAGCCACCGACTGTCGACGGGAATATAGTGCGCCGGGGCGATGTCCAGATCAGGCCGGGGAGCAGGAAAGCAGGCCCTGGATGCAGGCCGGAGCGAAAAACCGGAACCGGGAGCGAAAAACCGGGGGCCGGAGCTGGGGGCCGAAGGGGTGGAGAAGAGAGCAGACCGGGGCGGGGGGCGAGGGAGGAATCTCAGGTCGTTCCTAGGTCGCTCCCCCCCGGCCGGTCTCAGGTCGTTTCCCGGCCGGTCTGGCGGTTATTCGATGGACTTCAGGGACTCGGTCATGCTGATATGGCTCAGTTTCCGCTGCATCACCAGGTTCACCAGGAAGGTGAACAGGAAGGTGACGGCGATGCCGATCAGGTAGCTGAGCGGCTCGATGTGAATGTCGAAACTCATCAGATCGATCTTCACCTGGGACATGACGAAGGCATGGAGCATTTTGCCAAGGGGGATGCCCACCAGGGAGGCGATGGCGGTCAGCAGGATGTTTTCACGGAATACATACTGCGCCGTCTCATTGGCGTAGAAGCCCAGGACCTTGATGGTGGCGATCTCGCGGATCCGCTCGGTGATGTTGATATTGGTCAGGTTGTACAGGACGATGAAGGCCAGCGCGCCGGCGCAGACCACGATGAGGGCAACGATGGCATTCAGACTCTTCATCATATTGTCGACCCTGTCGCGGAAATCACTGGTCACGCTGACTGCAGACACATTGCGCGCATCTGCGATGACGGTGCTGTCCCCGTGGGGATCGGCGAGCTGGCCGTTTTCATCTCTGACGCCGAGGACGAAGGCGGAATTGGTATCCATCGGTCCCCAGGCGGCCTCGCAGGTGCTGCGATCCACGTAGAGATAGTTATATACGTAGTTGTCACAGATCGCGGCGATGGTCACTTCCATTTCACGCATATCGCTGTCGCGGACGGTCAGCGTATCGCCGACGGAAAGCCCCATGTTATTGGCCAGATTGCTGTTGATGATGCACTGGCTTTCCGAAGGCCACTCGATCGGACCGTCGTCGTTCTGCAGCGTGATAAAACGGGAAATATCGTCCTGCGCATTGCCGACCACCAGATTAACGGATTTTGTCAGACCGTTTGCCCGCACATCCACGGAACTGGTATAGAGGAAGAGGCAGTCACTGACCACAGAGTCTGTCTCCTCCCGGAACTGCTGCTGCAGCTCTTCGTCCATATCCTTTTGGAAGGAGACGTTGTAGTCCACATGATAGATGTTGTCATACTGGGCGGAGACCACGTTTGCGATGGAATCCTTGATCCCCAGGCCTGTAATAAGCAGGGCGGTGCAGCCGCTGATGCCGATGACCATCATGATGAAGCGGCGGCGGTAGCGGAAGGTGTTCCGGATGGATACTTTCACCAGGAACTTCAGCCGGTTCCAGAGGAACGGGATGCGCTCCAGCAGAATCCGCCGGCCGGCCTGCGGCGCTTTCGGGCGGATGAGCTGGGCCGGGACTTCTTTCAGCTCGGCGTTGCAGGAGAGAATCGTGGTGCCGGCACAGCAGAGCAGGGCGACCAGAAGCGAGCCCAGTGCCAGTTTCCAGTTATACAGGAAAATAATGTCGGCGAATCCGTACATGAGCCCGTATACCGTCCAGATCACCCACGGGAACAGGTGAATTCCCGCAAAGAAACCGGCGATGGAGCCGATGACAGCGGCGCTGCCGGAGTAGATCACATATTTCCGCATGATCTGGCCCCTGCGGTAGCCCAGAGCCTTCAGCACGCCGATCTGTGTACGCTGCTCATCAATCATCCGGGTCATGGTGGTCATGCAGACCAGGGCGGCAACCAGGAAGAAGAAAATCGGGAAGACTTTCGCGATGCCGTCTACGATTCTGGAGTCATTCTCAAAACATGCGCAGCCGATGTTTTCGGAACGTCCCAGCACGTAGGTGGTCGGGTATTCGATATCGTCCACTTTCTTTTCGGCTTTATGGAGTTTGCGGCGGGCATCGGCGATCTTCTCTTCTCCTTCGGCGATCTGCTCTTTCGCATCTTCAATCTGCTTCTGACCGTCCGCGATTTCTGCTTCCCCTTCTTTCAGCTTTTTTTCACCGCGGGCGACTTCCGCCTGTCCGTCGGCGGCTTTTTTCTCTGCGGCGGCAAGCTGGGCCTCGCCGCTTTCCAGCTGAATGCGGGTCTGCTCCAGGGTCTCCCAGGCTTCGCCGAATTTCTGATCCGCCTGCTGCCTGGAGGCGTCGTACTGCGCCTGGGTCAGAGCGCCGGCAGCAAGTGCGGCATCCAGCTGGTTATATGTATTTTCCTTTTCAGTCTGATAGGATGCCAGTCCCTGTTCATATTCGCTGCGGCCGTCCTGCAGCTTTTTTCGGTTTGCGTCCAGTTCTTTCTGCCCGGCGGCAAGGTCTGCCTTCGCATCCTCCAGCTTTTTGCGGTTTGCATCCAGCTCTCTCTGTCCGTCGGCCAGGTCTGCCTCGGCCTGGGCCAGGTCCGCTTTATGGCCGTCCAGCTCCGCCTGGGCGTCTTCTACTTTCGTCCGGGCTTTTTCCAGTTTTTCTTCGGCTTCGCCGATGATCGCGTCGTAGCGGCGCTGTCCGGCCTGATCCAGCGCAGCTTCCAGACGTTTCTTCATGATTTTGTCATTTTCGTCATAGGCATCGGAAAAGAGCGGCTCATCTTCGGTGAAGTCCACGTAGACTTCGGTATAGACGTCACTGTTCCAGCTCTCTTTCGGAAGGTAAAGAAAACAGGCGACGCTGCCGTTTCCCAGAGACGTGGATCCCCGTTCAAAGTTCAGGTATTCCGGGGAGTTTGCCAGTCCGACCAGGGTGTACCGGGTTCCGTTCAGAAGGTCCAGTGTGTCTTCCTCGTTCTGCGTGGAGAGTACGATCTCTTTTCCCAGATCGTCTTCGGTGAAGTACCGGGCGTCACCCACGGTTTCCCCGGCATTTTCCGGCATCCTTCCGGCGGTCAGGGAAAGGTGGTTTACGGTATCGGTGATGGTGTGCAGCTTGGCGACATGTTCGCCGCTGTCGTTTCCTTCCAGCGAGAAAAGAACGTCAGCGGACCAGGCGCCTTCCGCTGCGGCGACGCCTTCGGTAGCGGCGATGCTGTCCACATCGGTGTCCTCCAGACCGAGCGTGGTCATCAGCTGATAGTTATAGAGGTTCAGGCGGAGGACATAGTTGTCTCCGGTTTTGATGAAGTCATCCTTGCACATTTTCAGCCCGCAGAAAAAGCCGACGCCCAGGGCGACGATGGCCATGATGGCGGCCCAGCGCCCGAAGCTGCCTCGAATTTCCCGGAGGGTGGTTTTCGTCATGACATTTTTCATTGCGCATCCACCTACCATTCAATTTCTTCGACCGGGACACGGTGCTGGTTGATCTCCACCGAGGAGACGATGCCGCTCTTCACATGGATAATGCGGTCTGCCATCGGTGTGATGGCCTGATTGTGGGTGATGATGACCACGGTCATGCCGGTGCTGCGGGCCGTATCCTGCAGCAGCTTGAGGATCGATTTGCCGGTGTTGTAGTCCAGTGCGCCGGTGGGTTCATCGCAGAGAAGCAGTTTCGGATTCTTCGCCAGAGCGCGGGCGATGGCTACCCGCTGCTGTTCTCCGCCGGAAAGCTGTGCCGGGAAATTGTACAGCCGGTCGCCGAGGCCGACTTTTCGCAGTGCTTCCTCTGAGTCCATGGGGTTCTTGCAGATCTGGGTGGCCAGGGATACGTTCTCCACGGCAGTCAGATTCTGGACCAGGTTATAGAACTGGAAAACAAATCCGATTTCGTACCGGCGGTATGTAGTCAGCTGACGGGCATTGAGGCTGGAGATCTCCTGGCCGTCCAGAAAGACTCTGCCGGAAGTGAGGCTGTCCATGCCGCCGAGAATGTTCAGAAGAGTGGTTTTGCCGGCGCCGGAGGCGCCGACGATCACACAGATCTCTCCTTTTTCAATCTCGAAGGTCGCATCCCGGAGCGCCTCGATGGAAACTTCTCCCATCTGATAAACTTTCTTTACATGTTCGAACGATACAAATGCACTCATTTTTTCTAGAATTCCTCCTGCGTTTCCTGGTAATCTTCCGCATTGGCTTCCTATTCTTCACGGATAGGACGTAACCGATATAATATTAAAAAGATTATATCACAAAATCCGGTTCTTTAATATGATGAAACGGTGTTTCCATGCAGAAAATATGCAGAAAAAACTGCCTACCAGCAGGAAGAGAAGAAAGACCGCCGGTTCCTCGGCAGCCAGCTGCCCCTCTAGTGCCAGGTAGCAGAAGGGAAGGGCGCACAGCAGCCCGGCAGGAAAGAAAAAGAGAAGGCGGCACAGATTTTGCGGGTAAGCGATGATGCCGTAAAGATAAAGGGTCAGGACCGGAAGAATGACCGGCACGCTTCCGGCGGCGCCAGCCAGGAGATACAGCCCGGCAGCAGACAGCAGCGGGCGGTCCGGGTTTCCCAGGCAGGCTGCGGCACTTTCACACAGGAAAAGCAGCAGAATGCAGCCGCTGAAGATCCCTTTCCTTTCGATGAAGCGGGCGGTAAAGAGGGAGCCGGCAGCCAGGGCAAGGCAGAAAATCAGCGGAAAGGCCGGGGAGAGGATACGCCCTGCCATGGGACTGTCTGTCTGATCCGCGCGCAGCACCATGGCAAGACCCATGCCCAGAGAAGCGGAAATCGCGCCGGTGAACAGGGATGGACGGGCAAAGATCCCGGTTCTGCCCTGGGTCATGGGATTCTCCAGGCGGCGGCAGTCAACCGGCGGCTGCCGGAGAAAACCAAAGAGCCCCGTGAGCAGGCACACGGACGCGGCGCAGAAAAAAAAGCCCGGCGCGGTGTGAAGCAGAAAGCGCCAGAAAGGCAGAAGAAGAAAACTGCCGGACCAGAGGATGCCGAGGGCCGCGGCCGGACTGCGGCGATACCATCCCACGGCCACAAGGGGTGGGAAAAGCAGAAGCAGTCTGCTGCAGGAGATCCCCAGCAGAAAGGCTCCGCTCCACAGGATTGCGGGATTCTGCAGCGGGCGGGAAACGGTGAGAGAGAGCAGGAGCAGTGCCAGGCAGGCGGACAGGGCGGAGAGGCGGCGCCAGATCCGGAAGGGGAGATGCTGCAGCGCCGCACAGGAGAGGGGCAGGGCGCAGGCGGCACCGGCCAGCAGTATCAGATAGAAGAAAAAGGGCCAGTGCGCTGCAGCACTGCCCAGAAGCGGACTGAGGACCAGAATCATGCCGGAAATATTTTTTGTCTGATAAAAAATTTGACGCATTTTCACACTCCCTTGACGTTTTTATGGTATACTGTAGTTAGTATTTCAGTGGAAAAAGAAGAATATGCTTTACAATATTTTGAATTCATGAAATCAGGGAGAAACAGATATGACATTTGCGGAAAAAATCGGAATTCAGATCGACGGTGTCTGGTCCGTGCAGGAGGGGCTGCTCTGCGCTGCGGCTGCGGTTCTGGCAGTTCTGATTCTGGTGGTGGTGATAAAACGTCTGACCGAGCGTGCGGAACGGAGAAAGCACGCGATCTTCAGCAACAGCCGGAATAAATACAAGAGCCGCCTGGGAAAGAAGAATATCAAATACTGATGCTGATGCTGACCGGTTTTGGTGCGGAAGCAGGGCCATCGGGTCCGCCGTTCACGTTCGGCCGTGAGCGGACCCGATGGCCCTGCTCTTTTTCTGTCGTTCAACAATAATATGAATGCTTTTTTCGCCGGAAAGCAGGTAATTTCCGGCGAAAAAAGCTTCGATACGACCGCGGAAGCAGAGCGGGTTTCGTTCCGGAGTCCTTCCTGCAGGGCTACTGCGGATATCTGCAGACAGACGGATACAAAGCCTACAATCACGCAGGCAAAGATGTCATACGAGTCGGCTGTCTGGCACATACGAGAAGACGCTATGCCGATGCACTGAACGGGCTGACCGAAAAGGAAAGTCCCCGGGCGAAACGCATACAGCAGGGTGTCATCTGGTGTGATAAGATCTTTGCACTCGATGCCCAATGCCGCAGCCTGAAAACTGCGGAAGAGCGAATAAAATTCAGACAAACCCGAATGTGGGAAACATTCGAGGCGTTCTTTGCATGGGCAGAAAATGAGCTGAGAAAAATGCCGCCGAAAAGCCTGTATCTGGAGGCGCTGAACTACACAGTGAACAACGAAAATTTCCTGAGGAACAGCCTGCTGGATGAACGGCTGGAGGTATGGAACAACCGAGGAGAACGGGCAATCAAACCATTTGTTATGGGAAGAAAGAACTGGCTGTTCTGCAACACGGCACGCGGAGCGCAGTCCAGTGCAGTACTCTACAGTATCGTGGTAACAGCAATGGAAAATGATCTTCTGCCATTTGAATATTTGAATTACCTTCTGGATCAGGTGCGCAGAATCGATTTGGCAGATAAGGCAGCCATCGACCGAATCCTGCCATGGTCTGATGAAGTACCGGATGAATGCAGAAGAAAAGAAGAAACAGACTAGAGAAAAGCCCCTTGCATGTCAGTTTATGCTCTGACTAACAAGGGGCTTAAATTTTAGATCTGATGTGCCCGCAATTTGACCCTTACCATTTCGATTCGATTGGCGTCCTTTTTTGCTTGCGGACTTTATTTCCATCGTCGGCTGCCGGCAGTCCGGAGAATCCGGCAGCTCGGTTAACTTGAGCAGTCTGGCGAACCTGAGTAGCCCGGTTAACCCGGCAGCTCGGTTAACTTGTCAGCCTGGCGAACCTGAGTAGCCCGGTTAACCCGGCAGCCCGGTTAACTTGAGCAGTCTGGCGAACCTGAGTAGCCCGGTTAACCATTTTCGTTCATTTTGCATTTCTGGTTAACACAATCGGGCTTCCGCCGCCCCTGCCGCAGGATTTTATAAACCACTTGCAGGAAAAAACTGCAGTTTGGTTTATTTTTTTTGCTTTTTGCGGCGCCAGGAGCCCGTCAGACGCTGTATGGGCGGATTCGTGTTAACCTGTTTTCGATTTTTCCCTGGATTTGGTTTACGGGAACGGCTCTACCAGGCTGGAAAAAACGCCGGCATTCACGGGATCCGTGAATGCCGGCGGGCCTGCGGGATCGTGTATCCGGGGCCGGATCAGAAGCGATAGCCGTTGGTTTCACAGCACTGGCAGGCAGATGTTTGGCAGGCTGCCGTCTGCCTGCCGCAGCTGCCGCAGCCGGACGAGCCGGACGAGCCGGATGAACCGGATGAGCCGGACGGACGGGAAGAAGTCTCTTCTTCTTCCTCGCAGCAGCAGTCCATGGCACACGGATCACACTGTCCCAGGTTGTCACAGTGCATATCCAGTTCTTTGGCGGAAATCTGGAAGCGGGCTGGACGGGTTACCTGCAGACGGATCTCCGGCGTCAGGACCAGAGTGCCGGAAAGGCGAAGGTGCGCGGATTCTCCGGAGCCGGCCACGGTCAGCCGCGGGTTCAGCAGCGAAGCGCAGGCGTCGAAGTCAAAGAGCAGTGTCGGAGCGATGCCTGCTGCCTGACACGGGATTTCCACACACTGCAGCGCGAAGTTGTCGCTGCCGGCAACGGAGATGCCGGGCATGCAGGTGTCAGAACGGGTCCGGAAGCAGGCGCGGAAATGACAGGTGCGGGAACCGCTGGAGGCAGTTCCTTCCAGGACGATGGCCGCGGAAAGAATCCACGGTCCGGGAACCTGTGCCAGGAAGAAATGGCCGTCATTGCTGCACTCGATGCGGCAGCGATCATCCGAAAAACAGCTGCGGCAGCGATGACGCTCCGTCTGCGGACATCTGGTGATCTCGTCCATAATACCGGACAGATCCGCCAGGTACTGGCCGTTTACCAGGGTCAGATCGGTTACCGGGAATCCGTCGATCGTGACCTGGTTTCTGCCGAAGGAAGAAGACGGGCTCAGGTGAAATCCTGTCACCGTGATGACCGCATCTTCTACGGTAAATTCAGTATCCTCATCAAATGTAAAATCACAGCATGCGGAGCTGCAGCCGCATGGAGAGCTGCAGCCGCACGGGGAGCAGCATCCGCATCCCCATTCGCATTCACATCCGCGGCCGCACTCGCCGCCGCACTGACAGCCGCACCCGCTGGTCCGGCCGCTTCTGCAGTCGTGCCGGTCATGACGGGACGGGCTGCAGCGGTCCTGCAGCGGGCTGAAGGCGATCTGGCGGGTGAACGTTTCATCACTGGTGATCAGCGGAGAAAGAATCGGGCAGGAAACCTGATTCCCCTCGAAGAATATTTTGTTCAGATAGACTGTATTATCATGCATGGAATCAACCTCTTTCCTTTCTGAATTTCCAGGTGTTTCGTCAGGAAACTGACTTACCATATTCTATGCTTTCCGGATTTTGGTGGTGAAAAAATCTCAAAAAACCGGCAAAAATTCTTGCTATGTGGATGAAAGTGGTGTATAGTGGAGATAGTATATGATTTAGGTTGGGGGACTGTCTCTATGTTCATGGGAACCACGTACAATTCCATCGATGAGAAGAACCGCATGATCGTTCCTTCCCGTCTGCGGACAGAGCTGGGGAACCGGTGCGTTGTGACCCGGGGACTGGACACCTGCCTGAACATCTACACCATGACAGACTGGGAAAAGCAGATGGAAAAAGTGGCGCAGCTTCCGGAATCGGATCCGAAGGTCCGGGCCTTTATCCGGCACTTCTGCGGCAATGCGGTGGAGTGCGAGCTGGATAAACAGGGACGGATCGTGATCCCGCAGGAACTGAAGGACTACGCGCAGATCAGCCGGGAACTGGTGACCCTGGGCGCCATGTCCAAGATCGAAGTCTGGAGCCGCAGCGTATGGGATGCGCCGGAGAACGGAAGCAAGATGGACACTGCAGCCTTTGCCGATGCGCTGAAGGAATATCATTTCTGAGAAACCCGGTGACGAAACCGGACGATAAGGAGGAGAAAAGAAGATGGAATTCAGACATACTTCTGTACTTTTCGACGAGTGCATGGAAGGCCTCCGGATCCGGGAAGACGGGATCTATGTGGACGGCACCATGGGCGGCGGCGGACACAGCAGCGGCATCTGCGGCAGACTGGGAAAAGACGGCCTGTTTATCGGCATTGACCGGGATGAGGATGCGCACCGGGCAGCCCGGAAGCGTCTGGAAGAATATCCCTGCCGCAAAGAGTTCGTGCAGAGCAACTATGCGGATATCAAAGAAGTTCTGCAGGAGCTGGGGATCGGACAGATCGACGGCGCGCTGCTGGATCTGGGCGTTTCGTCGTTTCAGCTGGACAATCCGGAGCGGGGCTTCTCCTATATGCAGGATGCGCCGCTGGATATGCGGATGAATCAGCAGGATCCGCTTACGGCCTGGGATGTGGTGAATGAATACGATGAGAAAGAACTGAGAGAGATCATTTCAAAATACGGCGAAGAGCGCTGGGCTTCTCGCATCGCGCAGTTTATCGTGAAACGGCGAAAAGAAAAGCCCCTGGAAACCACCTTTGAGCTGGTGGATGTCATCAAGGCGGCGATTCCGGCCTCTGCGCGAAGAGATGGACCCCATCCGGCCAAGCGGACGTTTCAGGCGATCCGCATCGAGGTCAATGATGAACTGGGCCAGCTGGAGAGGGCCGTGGAGGACTTCTGCGACGTGCTGGCGCCGGGCGGAAGGCTCTGTATTATCACGTTCCATTCCCTGGAGGACCGGATCGTGAAGGATATTATCGCACGGCATGTGAATCCGTGCACCTGTCCGAAAGAATTTCCGGTCTGTGTCTGCGGAAAGAAACCGGATATCCGGAAAGTGACCGGCAAGCCTGTCACACCTTCCGCGGAGGAGCTTGAGAAGAATCCGCGCGCAAGAAGCGCCAAACTGCGCATCGCAGAGAAACTGCAGAAAAAATAGATTTTGAGGAGTACACAATCATGGCAGCAAGCGAAAGAGCCCGTGACGAACAATATGAATATACGTACAGACAGGATCTGCAGCAGCCGTACCCGGGGAGCTATCCGGGGCGGGAGCCTGGAGACAGCAGGATTCCGCGGTCCAGGAAACGGCCGGAACCGGCGCGGCAGCAGGAGAAAAAGACCCAGAGCCTGACGGCCGGGGAGCTTCGGCAGCTGATCGGGGTGACGGTTTTCGTGGCGGTGCTTCTGATCGGGACACTGGTTCTGAATGCGTATGCGGCCAATATCCAGTGCAGCATCAACAGCCTGACGAAGGCCAACATGAGTCTGGAAGACGAGATTGATGTGCTGAATATGAAGATCGATGAAAGCACCAGCATCGAGCAGATCGAATCCTACGCGATGAAAGAGCTCCATATGCGGTATCCGAAGAGCAGCCAGTGCATCTACATCGAGGAGGACACGAAGCTGATGGACAATTTTGGGCAGGTTCTCCGGCAGAAGGCATACGCCGGGCAGAAAAAATAATTTCATAGAAATCAACAAGCCAGACAACTGCATAGAAATCTCGCGGTCTGGCTTTTTATCATCTGAAAGGGAAATATGAATCAGAAAAGAAAGGTATCGGTAAAACAGAAAAAGAGAATTGCGCTGGGTTTTCTGCTGCTGTGTCTGCTTCTGGTGGGACTGACGTTCCGGATCGGCTGGCATCAGATCGTGCGGGCGGATGAACTGACGGAGAAAGCCAGGGAGCAGCAGACGCAGGATGTGCCGATCGCTGCGAAGCGGGGCACCATCTATGACCGCAACGGCAAGGAGCTGGCCAGCAGCATCACCTGCTATTCCGTATGGGTCCGTCCGGCGCAGCTGCTGAAAGACAGCGACGGAAACGCGCTGCCGGAGGAAAAGGTCACTTCCATCGCGGAGAAACTGGCGAAGATCACCGGACAGGAGGCGGAGGAGGTCCGGGAGCTTATCACCCGGAAACAGGCGCTGGTCAAGGTGGCGAAATATCTGGATAAGGAGACGGCCGATCAGGTGCGGGCGCTGAAGCTTTCCGGCGTGCAGATCTCGGAGGACAACCGGCGGTACTATTCCCTGGGAAACTTCGCTTCGCAGGTTCTGGGAAGCGTGACAGACGATAATACCGGACGGACCGGGATCGAGCTGGAATATGACCAGTATCTCAGCGGTGTTTCCGGCCGGTGGGTCAGAAACATCGATGTGGCCGGCAATGAGCTGGTGGACGGATCCGAAGAGTATCATGAAGCGAAAGACGGGCTGAATGTGGTTCTGACCATCGACGAGGCGATCCAGTATTATGCGGAGAAAGCGGTGGCAGAAGGGATGGAAAAGACCAATGCCAGCCGGATCATGTGCCTGGTGATGGATCCGGACACCGGGGAAATTCTGGCGAATGTGGTATCGCCGGGATTTGATCCGAACCATGCGACGGTTCCGGATGACGAGGCGCAGAAAGAGGAGTTCTCGAAGCTGAGCACGGAGGAGCAGAATCAGTATCTGTTCAAACTCTGGCGCAACCCGATTGTCAGCGACACGTACGAGCCGGGATCCACGTTCAAGCTGATCACCGTCTCCTCGGCGCTGGAGGAGCGAGTCATCTCCACGTCAGACACCTTCAGCTGCAACACCTATGTGGATGTATCCGGCGTGAAGCTGCACTGCTGGAGTCCGCGGGATCACGGAACCCAGACAGTGAAGGAGGCTGTGGGAAATTCCTGCAATCCGGCTCATGCCAAAATCGCGCTGAAAATGGGGAAGGAACGGTTTTATAAATACCTGAATCTGTACGGCATCACCGATAAGACCGGCGTGGACTATCCGGGAGAAACCAGCTCGATCATGTACAATATCGACGATGTGGGGCAGGTGGAACTGGCGACCATGGGCTACGGACACAGTATCTCCGTGACACCGGTCCAGCTGCTGACTGCCGTGAACGCCATCGGAAACGGCGGGGATCTGCTGCAGCCGCACTATGTGAAGGCGCTGACAGATTCCGAAGGCAATGTGGTAAAAGAATACGACAAGACCATTGTCCGCAAAGTCCTTTCTTCCAAGACCGCCCGTGAAATGCGGGATATCATGGAATATGTGGTTTCGGAAGGCGGCGGCGGAAATGCGAAGATCCCCGGCTACCGGGTCGGCGGCAAGACCGGAACGGCCAACCGGGTCGATGAAGGAACCGGAAAGTACGGCCAGTACTACTATGCATCGTTTCTGGGCATGGCGCCGATGGATGATCCGCAGGTTTCCATTCTGGTGGTGGTAGACAGTCCGAAAGGCGCTTTCTACGGATCTCAGGTGGCAGCGCCGATCGCGAAGTCCGTTCTGCAGGATACGCTGCGGTATCTGGGCGTGGAGCCGGAATATACGGAAGAGGAGCAGGCGGCCATGGAGGGCAACTACACTGTCGTGCCGGATGTGGTCGGAAAAGAGTTCAGCGAGGCAGTCGGCATCATCGGCGGCAAGGAGCTGAAATACAGCCGGCCGAAGGACACGCGGGACGATGACAACTTCATCGTGGCGGCCCAGTATCCGAAGGCAGGCACCAAGGTGAAGAAAAACGCGGTGGTTTACATTTATAAAGAATAAAATCCGGAACTAGAGAGTCCTGAAACAGAAAGGAAATCAAAGCATGAAGCTGACGGATCTGACCGGGAATCTGCAGTATACACTGCTGCAGGGCACCATAGAAAAGGAAGTGACTTCGCTGATTTACTTTTCAGAGAAAGCCGGGCCGGGAGCGGCGTTTTTCGCGATCCCGGGCAGGAAGGAAAACGGGATTCTGCATGCGGGGGAGGCGGTGCGCCGGGGGGCGGAGGTCCTGATTGTGCAGGAGCCTCTGCCAGAGTCCGTTTCAGACGCGATCTCAGACGCGGTTTCCGACGCGATCTCAGATGAGGTCGCAGACGCGGTTTCGCAAAATCTGCCGGGCCGGGCGTCCGGGCAGGGGCGGACTGTCACGATCCTGCTGGTGGAGAATGTGCGCAGGGCGCTGGCTCTTATGAGCATCCGCTTTTATCAGGATCCCTGCAGCAGACTGTATATGATCGGCATCACAGGGACCAAGGGAAAGACCAGCACCGCATATATGCTGCGGGCGGCCCTTGAGGAGGGGGGCATCCGGACCGGTCTGATCGGCACCGTGGAAAACGGCTGGGAGGGCCATTTTCAGGAGGCGGAGCAGACGACGCCCCAGTCGTCGGATGTGCAGCGGTGGTGCCGTGATATGGAACAGGCCGGCTGCCGTGCGGTGGTGATGGAAGTGTCCAGTCAGGGACTCATGCAGAGCCGCGTGGAGGGCATCCGGTTTGACCTGGGTATTTTCACGAACCTGACGCCGGATCATATCGGCGAGGGGGAGCATGAAGATTTCGCAGACTATGTGTACTGGAAGAGTAAACTGTTTCGCCAGTGCCGGACTGCGGTCATCCATGAGGACACGCCGCTCTGGCGTCAGCTTCTGACGGTCCGCAGAGCCGAGACGGGCATGCCGGAGCAGGTCCTTTCGTTCGGGCAGAACGAAAAGGCAGACTGCCGGTGCCGGTATCTGCAGACGGACCGGAAAAAAGAACCGCCCGGCACCTTCTTCCTGCTGGAGGAAGGTGCTTCGGAAACGGAATGGGAAATCCGTCTTTCCATGCCGGGGCTGTTTAACGGTGCCAACGCGGCCGGCGCGGCAGCCGCCGCGCGGGCCGCGGGGATCTGCTGGCCGGACATCTGCCGGGCGCTGCGGCAGGTCCGCGTGCCGGGCAGAGTCGAGCCGGTGGATACCGGAGGCAGGACCCGTGTGCTGGTGGATTATGCCCATAACGGCACGGCGCTGCGGCAGCTGCTGACGGATCTGCGGGCCTGCGGGCCGTCACGGCTGATCGTTGTCTTCGGCTGCGGCGGCTGCCGGGACAGAAGCCGACGGCGGGAAATGGGAAGAGCCGCGGCGGAGCTGGCGGATCTGAGCATCGTCACATCCGATAATCCGCGAACAGAAGATCCGCAGTCCATCCTCCGGGAGATTACCGCATCCATGGAGGAAACAGAAAGAGAAGGAATGTGCCGGGGCAGCTGGCAGGTCATCTGTGACAGGGCGTCTGCCATCCGGGAAGCGGTCCGGCAGGGCGGGCCGGAGGACCTGATCCTGATCGCAGGCAAAGGCCATGAAACATGGCAGTATGTGGGAAAAAACAGGATCCGTTTTGATGACAGGGAGATCGTTCGATCAATCTGGCCGGATCCTACATGATGGGGGAAAAGAAAACATGAAGGCAATTACAGTGAAAGAGATTCTGCAGGAGACCGGAGGCAGGCTGCTGCAGGGAAGCACGGACAGGAGCATGAAGGGGGCCTGTATCGATTCGAGACAGGTGCAGCCGGAAAACGGGTTCTTCGCGATGAAAGGGGAGAAGACAGACGGACACGCGTATCTGGGCGACGTGCTGAAGAAGGGATGCCGGATTCTGGTCATCTCCGACGAAGAAAAAGCGCCGGACGAATCTGTTTTGAGAGGGGCGGGGCTGAAAAAAGAAGACGTCAGCATCATTCTGGTGCCGGATACGCTGAAGGCGCTCCAGCAGCTGGCGAAATACTACATCGCGCAGCTTCCGCTGAAAAAGAAGATCGCGGTCACCGGAAGCGTGGGCAAGACCAGCACCCGGGATATGCTTTATTATGTGGCCTCCACCCGGTATAAGACGGGGCGGAATGAAAAAAACTATAACAATGAGTTCGGCCTGCCGCTGACGATTCTGTCCTTCGATGAGGACCTGGAAGTGGCGGTGCTGGAAATGGGCATGGACAGCTTCGGAGAGATTGATACGCTGGCGGACATCGTGCGGCCGGATATCGCGGTGATCACCACCATCGGCATTTCGCATATCGAAAATCTGGGAAGCCGGGAAGGAATCCGCAAGGCAAAGATGGAGGTGACCGGATATTTCACGCCGGATTCGGTTCTGGTGGTGAATCAGAGCTGCGATCTGCTGCAGAAAGATATGGTCAGCGGAAACTACCGGGTTGTTACAGCGGGAAATGACGGAAAAAGTGATTTTGTTGTCTCAAATGTTTGCGATTTCGGAGATAAAGGTATAAAATACACATTGGACCGCAATCATAAACAGTATGAAGTGGCGCTTCCGGTGCCCGGCGCCCATAATGCGATGAATGCCACGCTGGCTCTCGCAGCGGGTGAAATCCTGGGGATCGATCTGGAAACGGCGATCGCCGGCCTGCAGAATGCGGAGCTGACTGCCAAGCGCCTGAATATCCGGGGAAAGAACGGCATCAAGGTCATCGACGACACCTATAATGCCGCGCCGGAGTCCATGCGGTCTGCCATCAATACGCTGGTCGCAACCCGAGGGATCCGCAAGGTGGCGATCCTCAGCGATATGAAGGAGCTGGGACCGGAAAGCGAGAAGTATCATCGGGAAGTCGGCGCCTATGCGGGAAGTCATCGGATCGATTTTCTGATCACCGTGGGAGAGCAGGCCCGGTTTATCGGAGAGGGCGCGGCACCGTTTCTCGGTGCGGACTGCGTGAAGCACTATGGATCCAGGGATGATCTGATGAAGGAAATCCGCCAGATGATCCGTCCGGGGGACGTGGTGCTGGTGAAGGGATCCCGGGCGATGGAGATGGAAAACGTCGTGAAAAAAATATTTGAGGAACAGGAGTAGAAAAAACTATGGATACACCCCTTATGTATGCAGTAATCACGTTAGTCACAGGATGGGTCATCAGCGCGTTTGTCACGTCGAAGCTGATCCCGTTTCTGAAAAAGAAGCAGTTTCAGCAGTATGTCCGGGAAGAGGGGCCGCAGTCACATCTGAAAAAGACGGGGACGCCGAGCATGGGCGGTATTGCGATCATTACCGGCGCGATTGTGTCCAGCCTGCTGGTGAACACGGCGCTGGGGAGCATGTCCGTGAAAATACTGGTTCCGATGGTCGTGATGGTGCTTTTCGCGCTGATCGGATTCATTGATGACTATGAGAAAGCCATTAAGAAGAACAATCTGGGTCTGAACCCGAAGCAGAAGATCGTGATGCAGCTGGTCTTTTCCCTGGGCTTTGCAGTGTACGCCGCGTATTTCTCCGGTGGCAGCCTGGGCGGCGGAACGGAAGTGTGGATCCCGTTTGCAGATGTGTATGTGGACTTCGGATGGCTGTATGTGCCGTTTATAGTTTTTGTCATGGTGGCGATGAGCAACGCGGTGAACCTGACCGACGGTCTGGACGGTCTGGCCTCCGGCGTGACGGCGCTGGTGGCATTCTTTATGGTCGTCGGGGGGATCGCGTTCGGTTTCTCCGCGGAGGTCCTGTTTTTCGGCGGGATCGCGGGAGGCTGCCTGGGATTCCTGATGTATAACCGGAATCCGGCGAAAATCTTCATGGGCGATACCGGTTCCATGGCGCTGGGCGGTGCGCTGGCCGCCGGTGCGGTGATGATGAAAATGGAATTTCTGCTGGCGATAGCCGGACTGATCTACGTGCTGGAGGCACTGTCTGTGATCATTCAGGTGGCCGTGTTTAAAAAGACGGGAAAACGGGTGTTCAAGATGGCTCCGCTGCATCATCATTTCGAGCTGTCCGGCATGGAGGAGCGGAAAGTGGTGGCGATGTTCTGGGGACTGACGCTGCTGTTCTGCCTGCTGGCGCTTCTGGTGATGAATATCTGATCCGGCGCCGGCGGGCGTCTACGCGGGTAGGGTGCCTGTGCGCCGCCTGTCAGTTTTAGAGAAAGTCGAGGTGAAAAAGAATGGAAAACAGAAACATGAATGGAAATCTAGAGAATATCAGAGGAAAAAAAGTACTTGTTGTTGGCCTCGGAAAATCCGGCATCGCTGCAGTTCAGGCCATGCTGAAGCTGGGCGCGGAGGTCTCGGTGCAGGATGCCAAGTCACAGGATGAGATCGACGGTCAGCTGATCAATTTCCTGACCGGCTCTCTGGGAGGGGAGAATCTGGGACTGTATCTGGGCTGCGTGCCGGAAGATATGAGCCAGTTCGACATGATGATCCTCAGCCCGGGCGTCAGTCCGGAACTGCCGTTCATCCGGGAGGCGGAAGAAGCCGGTGTGGAGATCATCGGGGAGCTGGAGATCGCCTACCGGATCGGCCGCGGCCATTTCATCGCCATAACGGGCACCAACGGCAAGACGACCACCACGACGCTGACCGGAGAGATTTTCAGGGCATCGGGACGGAGCACCCATGTGGTGGGAAATATCGGAGTGGCAGTGATCTCCAAGGCGCTGGACGCAGACGAAGACGACTGGCTGGTGACGGAGACCAGCAGCTTCCAGCTGCAGACCACCCGCTATTTCAAGCCGGTGGTTTCGGCGATTCTGAATCTGACGCCGGATCATCTGAACCGCCATCATACCATGGAGCAGTACGGAGAGGCCAAGGCGAAGGTGTTCGCCAATCAGGACGCGTCAGGCTACTGCGTGGTCAACTTTGACGATAAGGACTGTTTCGCCCTTCCGCAGAAATACGGATGCAAAGCGAAGGTGGTCCCGTTCAGCCGGAAAGAGGAGCTGGAATTCGGTGCTTTCGTGAAGGACGGAAAGATGGTGCTGCGGAATGAGGAAGGCGAGCTGATCACTTTCTGCGGCACGGAGGAGCTGCAGATCATCGGCGGCCACAATGTGGAAAACGCCCTGGCCGCAGCGGCGGTTTCCTACTTCGCCGGAGTGGATCCGCAGGTCATTGGGGATACTTTGCGGAACTTCCGCGGCGTGCCGCACAGAATCGAGTTCTCCGGCGAGATTAACGGCGTAAAATATTATAACGATTCGAAGGGAACCAACGTGGATGCCACGGTTACGGCACTGCGCGCCATTGAGAAGAACATCATCCTGATCGCCGGCGGCGACGGAAAGGGACAGACGTTTGACGAGCTGATCCGCCAGTTCCACGGCAGCGTGAAGCATATGATCCTGCTGGGCCGGGACGGCAGGCTGATCGCGGAAGCGGCAGACCGGTGCGGTTTCAAAAATTATTCTTACGCCAGGGATATGAACGAATGCGTGCAGAAGGCCAGCGAGATGGCGGTGCCTGGTGATACGGTCCTGCTCTCCCCTGCCTGTGCAAGCTGGGATATGTATGACAATTTCGAGCAGCGGGGCGACCACTTCAAAGACTGCGTGGCACACCTGGGTTCCTGATAAAAAGGGGTTTGATGTATGAGAAAACGTCGTTCTGGAAGAACAACTTCATATTCTGTCTCTGCAGCAGCTTCCGGGATGCAGGGCGAGTCGGCCATGTCCCGTTCTGCCGGCTATGCCGCCCCGGGCATGGGGCCTGCTTCGGGCACAAGGCTGGCATCGGACGCGGGAACTGCGGCGGGCGGAAAGGGAAAGGCCCATTCCGGCGACTTCATTATTATGGGTCTCATTGCGGTGCTGGTGATCTTCGGTACCGTGATGATCTTCAGCGCAAGCTATTACACGGCGATCGCGGAAAGCGGAGACCCTTACGCGTATCTGAAAAAGCAGCTGATCTGGGTCGCGGCAGGGACGGTTCTCCTGTGGCTCTGCTATAAGATCGATTATCACGTATGGGGGAAGATCTATCTGCTTGCTTTTGGTGTGGGCCTGCTGCTGCTGCTTCTGGTCTTCACACCGCTGGGAATCACGGACATGGGTGCGACCCGGTGGCTCGGGATCCGGGGCGTTCCGTTCACGATCATGCCGGGCGAATGCGCCAAGGTGGCTGCCATCATCTTTACCGCAGGCTATCTGGACAGAAATCCACGCATGGTAGAAAACGTATGGCGCGGCCTGATGCCGGTTCTGGCTGTGGCGGTCCTGTATTTCGGACTGATCATGAAGCAGCCGAACATGTCCACGGCGATGACGCTGTGCATTATCGTCGGCGGTATGCTGATGATTGCCGGCGCGAAGTGGCAGCATCTGGCGGCCCTGATCGGCATCGCGTTTGTCGGCGGCGTAGTTCTGATCTTTGCGGATGAGGGGGGATACCGGTATAACCGGCTGCTCAGCTTCCTGGATCCTTTCGCGGATATGCTGGGAGACGGATGGCAGGTGGTGCAGTCCCTGCTGGCGCTTGGAACCGGCGGGCTGACCGGACTCGGTCTGGGAAACAGCATCCAGAAGAATCTGTATCTGCCGGAGCCGATGAACGACTTTATCCTGGCGATCATCGGAGAAGAGCTGGGATTTCTCGGTGTGCTGGCACTGATGATCGTCTACCTGATCCTGATCTGGCGCGGATGCCATGTGGCGATGAATGCGCCGGATTTTCTGGGCATGATGCTGGCAGGAGGCATTACGATCATGATCGGTGTGCAGGTGGCGATCAATGTGGCGGTTGTCACTTCGTCCATGCCGCCGACAGGAATTATCCTGCCGTTTATCAGTTATGGAGGAAACGCGCTGATGCTGTTCATGGCCTCGGCAGGGATTCTTCTGAATGTCTCGCGGCATGCGGACCTGTGACCTAGGGACGGAAAAACGGAAAGCCAGGAAGGCAGAGATCGTAATTACAGAGAGAAGGAGCACTGCGTATGAGAGTGATCGTGACAGGCGGCGGCACCGGCGGACATATTTACCCGGCCATCGCCATTGCAGATAAAATCAGAGAAATGGAGCCGGACTCGGAGATCCTGTATATCGGAAATGACACCGGACTGGAGAAGGATATCGTGCCGAAAGCGGGTTATGATTTCGAGATGGTTACGGCCATGTGGCTGGACCGGAGCCACCTTCTCAAAATCTTCAAGACCGGCTGGGGTGTTCTGAAGGGCACGGCGGAGGCCCGGCGGATCATGAAGCGATTCCGCCCGGATGTGGTCATCGGCACGGGAGGCTATGTCTGTGTGCCGGTGCTTCTGGCGGGAAAGCAGTACGGTGCCCGCACTTACTTACATGAACAGAATGCGTTTCCGGGAGTGGCGAACCGTTTCCTGGAGCGGTATGTGAAACATATTTTTCTGGGATTTCCCGACGCCGCCCGGTATTTCAAGGAGCCGGAGAAGCTGGTGGAGGCGGGAAATCCCGTCCGGAAGAGCTTTTTTCAGCTGACGAAGGCGGAAGCGCGGAAAAAGCTGGGCTTCCCGCAGGATGCCTTTATTGTTCTCTCTTTCGGCGGCAGTCTGGGAGCGGAAAAGATCAATGAAGTGGCCTTCGACCTGATGGAAGCGGTCAACGGCCAAGAAAAGGTCATGCTGATCTTCGGCACCGGAAACTGGTACTATGATGCGACGCTGGAGAAGGCCCGTGAAAAGGGGATCACGATCCGGGACAATGTGCTGGTAAAAGATTACATTGATCCGATGGATCAGTATCTGGCAGCCTGCGATGTGGTGATCAGCCGGGCCGGCGCGCTGTCTGTGGCGGAGACGACGGTGTGCGGCAAGGCTGCCGTGCTGATCCCTTCGCCGAATGTGACGGGGAACCATCAGTACTATAATGCGAAGGCCGTGGCGGACCGGGGCGGCGCGATCCTGATCGAGGAGAAGGATCTGACCTCTGAAAAACTCATTGAAGAGGTGCTTCGCCTGAAAAACCATCCGGATCAGCTGGCGGCCATGAGCCGGGCCAGCCGGGCCTGCGCGCCGGACCGGGCGCTGGATATCATCTATGATACCATCCGGAAGGATCTGTGAGAAAGCGGTCGGGCAGAGCGCGCTGCGAGAAAGTAACCGCAATGATGCATTTTCTGATTTCGGGTTAATTCGGCGGGACGCGTTTTATAGAATCTGCACAGAAAAAGCAGCCTGCAGGCCGGAATTTCCGGTTTCAGGCTGCTTTTTCTGTACTTTCCGGCGATCCAGCTTCTGTACTTTCCGGCGATCCAGCTTTCCGGCGACCGGCGATCCGGTCTGCGCCGGAACCCGGACAAGGCCGCCTGCATATTATGGAAGCAGAGCAGGAGGTGGGCGGAATTGGAATGGTATCATATACGGGGCGGGATACCGCTTCGGGGAGAATATTCGGTGAAAGGCGCGAAAAATGCAGCGCTGCCGGTGCTTGCGGCCTCGGTCTGCCGGAGCGGGGTCCATGAGATCTGTGGATGCCCGCGAATCGGCGATGTACGATGGATGACGGAAATACTGGAAGTACTGGGCGCCAGGTGCCAGTGGGAAGAAGACCGTCTGATGGTGGACAGCCGCCGGCTGGACTCTGCGCAGGTGCCCAGAGAGCTGATGGCGAAGATGCGGTCTTCTGTCTTTCTGATGGGAAGTCTTCTGATGCGGACCGGAGAGGCAGAAATCTGGCGTCCGGGAGGTTGCCGGATCGGAAAGCGTCCTGTGGACATACATATTGATGGCCTGCGCTGTCTGGGCTTTGAAGTCAGGGAAGAGGAAGAAAAAATCGTCTGCCGCGGAACCTGCCGGGGAGGCCGGTATGTGCTGCCGTATCCCAGCGTCGGTGCGACAGAGAATCTGATGATGGCAGCACTGTCCGGAGACAGTCTGACGGTGCTGGAAAACTGCGCGATGGAGCCGGAGATCGCGGATCTGCAGGGCTTCCTGCGGACCCTCGGATACAGCGTGGCCGGCGCGGGAGGCAGGACCATTCTCGTGGAAGGGGCAGGCAGGTCAGACTGCAGCACCGGCAGGGACACCATGTACTTTATCATGGAGGACCGGATTGAAGCGGCCACCTATCTGATGGCCCTGGCCGGCACCGGAGGAAAGGGTGTCCTGTCTGGGATCCGCAGCATCTATCTGACTTCCGTTCTGGAAGTTCTCGAACAGATGGGATGCAGGATCCGCAGTTTTGAGGACCGGATCGCCCTGGAAGCGCCGCGGCGGCTGCAGAGTCCCGGGTGTGTCGTTACCGCGCCGTATCCGGGGTTTCCTACAGACTGCCAGCCGCAGCTTCTCACGCTGGCAGCCTGCGCGGAAGGAAGAACCCGGATCCGGGAAGAAATTTTCGAAAGCCGGTTTTCCCATAAAAAAGAACTGGCGAAAATGGGCGCAAATATTGAAACGTCCGGGAAAAATGCTATAATAAAAGGGATCACCTCTCTGCTTGGTGCGGAAGTATGCGCGCAGGATCTGCGGGGAGGTGCCGCACTGGTTCTGGCAGGTCTGATGGCGGAGGGAACCACTGCGGTGACAGGAATCGAGCATATAGAAAGAGGCTACGAGACACTGGAGCAGGGTCTGCGGGAGCTTGGAGGAAATATCGAAAAACACGATGAGAGAAAAACGAAGGAAACGGAAAAGCCCGCTGCTGAAGCTGGCGGCAGTTCTTCTGATCGCAGGGGCGTCTCTGGCGTTTCTGTCTTCCCCGATGTTTCAGATCACGAACTATGAGGTGGAGGGAAACAGCTATTATTCTGACGAGGAGATCCTGGTCATGGGGAACTGTAAAACAGGCGGAAATATTTTCTGGAAGGCCGGGCTGTCAGACATCCGGCAGCGGCTTTCCAGAGATGCATATATGGAGGAAGTGACGGTGCACCGGCAGCTGCCGGATACGATCCGGATTGAGATCAAAGAGCGGAAGCAGACGGCAGCGATCGTGTACGGGGACAACTATGTGGTCATCGACAGCGAGGGCGTCGTGCTGCGGAAGACCAGTGTGGAACCGAAGATCACCATCATCCGCGGCCTGACGATCAGCCGTCTGACGGTCGGAGAGCCGGTCGAGGCGGAAGAGAAGGTCCTGCTGCGGCAGACGCTGCAGATGCTGGCATCGATGGAAAAAGGGGACATGTTCTTTAAAAAGGTGGAACTTTCGAAAGTCCAGATCCGGGCTTATGTCTATGACAGTCTGATCTGTCAGGGCACTCCGGAGAACCTGCTGGAGGCCATCGATTCCGGCAAGCTGCAGGTTGTGATCCAGGAACTGTATGACCGGGAGATCGAACGGGGAACGATCCAGGTCAGCGGCGGAAACTACATCTCTTTCACACCGAAGATCGATTAGGCGGAGCGCCAGTGAAAAAACGGGAAATTAGCATCATTTTTTAAGCGAAAAAAGATGCATTTCCTGCGGATATATGGTACAATATTTCTATTACAGGCCATTTCACGGCCATACAGGGGATATACCGAGGAGGATAAGATCAGTATGTTACAATTTGAGACAAATTTAGATAAATCCGCAGTCATCAAGGTCATCGGCGTGGGCGGCGGCGGCTGCAACGCAGTGAACCGCATGGTGGAAGCCGATCTGAAGGGCGTGGAGTTCATCGCAGTGAATACAGACCGCCAGGCTCTGAACCGCTGCCTCTCCGAGACGAAGATTCAGATCGGAGAAAAGCTGACCCGCGGACTGGGTGCGGGCGCCAATCCGGAGATCGGGCAGAAAGCCGCTGAAGAGACTCTGGATGAGATCACAGCGCTGCTGGAAGGTGCCGACATGGTGTTCCTGACAGCCGGAATGGGCGGCGGCACAGGAACCGGCGCTGCGCCGATCATCGCCAAGGCGGCCAAGGATATGGGCATCCTCACGGTGGGTGTCGTCACCAAGCCGTTTACTTTTGAAGGCGCCAAGAGAAGAAGACAGGCGGAGCTGGGCATCAGCTTTCTGAAAAAATATGTGGACTCTCTGGTCATCGTGCCGAACGACAAGCTGCTGCAGAACTGCGAGAAGAATACGACCATGGTGCAGGCGTTCCAGATGGCAGACGATGTGCTGCGGCAGGGCGTACAGGGTATTTCGGATCTGATCTCCGATTTCGCGCTGATCAATGTGGATTTCGCCGATGTGAAGTCTGTCATGACCGATCGGGGTGTGGCGCATATGGGTGTGGGACATGCCTCCGGAGACGACCGGGCGAAACATGCGGTCAAGGAAGCCATCGAAAGCCCACTGCTGGAGACCACCATCGAAGGCGCCAAGGCGATCCTGCTCTATGTGGCAGGCGGCTACGATCTGGGCATGCTGGAAGTCAGCGAAATCGCCAGCATGGTGGAAGAGCAGGCTGACCGCGACTGCATCCTGATCTTCGGCGCTGCGGTAAACGAAGAAATGGAAGATGAAATTTCCATCACGGTAATCGCCACCGGATTCGACGAAGGTCTGGAGAACCGGGCGATCAGCGGACAGGAAGGCGGCGCGGAAGGCGGGGAAAAGAAGCCGGAGCCGGCTGCACCGAAGTCTTCCGGAAATGACGATGTGTTCGGAAGAATTGACGGCGTGCAGGGCAGAGAGGTCAACCTGCCGGATATCTTGGAAGAAGAGGACCAGACTCCTTCCAGATTTGAAATTCCGAAGTTTTTAAAGTAAACAGCTGAATGAGCCGGTGATGAGCCGGCTTTTCGGTTAAAGAAAGGCGGCGGCATTTTCATGCGTGAGATCACTTCGAAAGACAATAAAATAGTGAAACTGTGTGAGCAGCTTGCCGCCAGAAAGTACCGGGACCGGCTGGGTCTTTACCTGATCGAGGGAGAAAACCTGCTGGAGGAAGCCGTCCAGGAGGGAGCAGCTGTGGAAACGGTGCTGATACGCAGGGACTGCAGGAAAATTCCGCCGGGACTGGAGGACAGGACCTATATCCTCGGAGACGGACTGTTCCGGAAGCTGTCTCTGACCGATACCAGTCAGGGGAGTCTGGCCATTGTGAAAAAACCGGAAGTTTCCCGGAAAGCACTGCTGGAGCAGGGCGCTGCGGGAAATTTTGTTGTTCTGGACAGGCTGCAGGATCCGGGAAATATAGGAACCATTATCCGGACTGCAGATGCTGCAGGCTACGGCCTGGTGGCCGTCATGAAAGGAACTGCGGATGTCTTTTCGCCGAAAGTGGTCCGGGCTGCGGCAGGCTCACTGTTTAGGGTGCCGGTTGTTTTTATGAATGATTACGATGAGCTGGTAACATTCGTAAGGGCAGCAGGCGTTAAACTGGCAGCCACCTGTTTCGACACGGACAGGTATTATTATGAGGAAGATCTCCGGGAGAATGTGGCGCTGATCATAGGAAATGAAGGAAACGGCATCTCACCGGAACTGATCGGAAGAGCGGATATCAAGATCAAAATCCCGATGGCGGGCAGCATCGAGTCGCTGAATGCGGCGGTGGCTGCAGCGGTGCTCATGTATGAGACCGTACGGCAGAGAGCCCGGCAGGGGGAAATGTGTCATACATCAGGAAATCACTAACATGACGAGAGGTTAAAAGAAAAATGCAAGAAAGACTTAGACAGATTCTGGAAGAATCCAAGGAACAGCTGAAGAATGCGGCTTCTCTGCAGGACGCGGAAGAGGTCAGAGTAAAGGTACTGGGAAAGAAAGGCCAGCTGACGGAGATCCTCCGCGGCATGGGAAAACTGTCGCCGGAAGAAAGAAAAGAACTGGGGCAGGCGGCCAACCAGGTTCGCGCTGAAATCGAAGCGCGTCTGGAGGAGACCTTCGCACATCTGAAGGAAAAAGCCCAGGAAGCGAAATTTGCTGCGGAAAAAATCGATGTGACGGAGCCGGGCAGATCCTTTGAAATGGGAAACAAGCATCCGATCACCATTACGATAGAAGAAATGTCCAGAGTGTTTAAATCGATGGGATACTCCCTGGTAGAAGGACCGGAAGTGGAAACGGTGTTCAATAACTTCGATGCGCTGAATGCCGGTCCGGATCATCCGGCCAGAGACTGGACCGATACCTTCTACATCTCTGATGATGTGCTGCTGCGGACACAGACTTCCTGCGTGCAGGTCAGAACCCTGCAGACCCAGAAGCCGCCGATCCGCGTGTTCGCTCCGGGACGCTGCTTCCGCTGTGACACTCCGGATGCCACCCATTCCCCGATGTTCCATCAGGTGGAAGGTCTGGTGGTGGATGAAGGCATTACCATGGCCGACCTGAAAGGCGCGCTGGACCGGTTCGCCAAGCAGATGTTCGGACCGGAAACCAGAACCAAGTTCCGTCCGCATCATTTCCCGTTCACGGAACCATCTGCGGAAATGGACGTTTCCTGCTTCAAATGCGGAGGAAAAGGCTGCCGCGTCTGCAAAGGCAGCGGATGGATCGAGATCCTCGGCTGCGGCATGGTGCACCCGAACGTGCTGAAAGTCGGCGGCATCGATACGGAAAAGTACACAGGCTTTGCGTTCGGTATCGGTGTGGAGCGTGTGGCCATGCTGAAATACGGCATTGACGACATCCGTCTGATGTACGAAAATGACATGCGGTTCATCAATCAGTTCAAATAACAGGGGAGGCAGCGAGATATGATAGTTTCATTAGAATGGTTAAAAGATTATACAGATATTCAGGTGGATCCGCAGCAGTTCTGCGACGGCATGATCCTTTCCGGATCGAATCTGGAGACCTGCGAGCAGGTCGGCGGTGATATGGAGAAGGTCGTTGTCGGCAGAATCGTCAGGATCGAAAAGCATCCGGATGCCGACAAGCTGGTCGTCTGCCAGCTGGATGTAGGACAGGAAGAGCTGCTTCAGATCGTCACCGGTGCACCGAATGTGTTCGAAGGAGCCTATGTTCCGGTCGCACTCCATAACAGCCGGATTCCGGGACCGCTTCACGGCCAGCCGAAGCAGGAAGGTGGCGTGAAGATCACGAAAGGAAAACTCCGGGGCGTTGTTTCCAACGGCATGCTCTGCTCTTTCGGCGAGCTGGGATTCGAAGATAAAGTCGTGCCGGTCAACCAGAGGGACGGCATCTGGATTCTGGACGGAGAATACCCCGTGGGGGCGGATTTTGCGGAGGCGCTGCAGCTGAAGGATACCATCATTGATTTCGAGATCACGCCGAACCGTCCGGACTGCCTGTCTATGATCGGCATGGCCAGAGAAGCGGCTGCCACCTTCGGAACACAGCTCCGTTATCCGAAGACCGGCTGTGAGCATACAGAAGGAGATGCATCTGATTATATCAGCGTGGAGGTGAAGTCTCCGCTCTGCAAGCGGTATACTGCCAGAATTGTAAAGGACGTGAAGATCTGTGATTCCCCGTGGTGGCTGCAGAGACGGCTGATCCATGCAGGAATGCGCCCGATCAATAATATCGTGGATATTACCAATTTCGTGATGCTGGAATACGGCCAGCCGCTCCATGCGTTTGACATCAACAGCATCGCCGGACATAAGATTATCGTGGATACCGCCGAAGACGGAGAAGTGTTCACGACGCTGGACGGAACCGAGCGAACTCTGACTTCCGACATGCTGATGATCAAAGACGGCGAAAAATCCGTCGCGGTTGCCGGTGTCATGGGCGGTCTCAATTCGGAGATCGAAGCCGACACGAAAACGATCGTCGTGGAATCCGCCAACTTCCTGGGGTCCAGTGTCCGCTCCACTTCCTCGAAGCTGAAGCTGAGAACCGAGGCCTCCGGCCGCTATGAAAAGGGCATCGACCCGAATCTCTGTGAAGCGGCAGCAGACCGTGTCTGCGCACTGATCGAGATGATCGGTGCAGGAACTGTCGTCGGCGGAAGTGTGGATATTTATCCGCAGGTGGAGAAAGCCGTGCCGGTTCATGGACGGGTCAGCCGGATCAATAAGATTCTGGGACTGGATATTTCCCGGGAAGAGATGGTAAACTATTTTGAAAGCCTGGAAATGACCGTGACCGGCGAGGGAGACGACATGTATGTCACTGCGCCGACGGTGCGGCAGGATATTCAGATTGAAGAGGACCTGGCAGAAGAGGTGGCCCGGCTTTACGGCTACGACCGAATCCCGGTGACCATTCCGCGAGGAAATAATGAGTCCGGACAGACGTATGAAAGAAGTCTGAAGGATCTGGCCAGAGATACCCTCTGCGGCCTGGGCGCGACAGAGATTCAGACTTATTCCTTTGTCAGCCCGAAGGGAGTGGACAATGTGCGGATCGATGAAGACTCCTGGGAGAGAGCCTTCGTGAAGATCCTCAATCCGCTGGGCGAAGATACGTCCGTGATGCGCACGATCCTGACGCCGGGCATGATGGAAGTCCTGGGAAGAAATTATTCCAGAAATATCGAGTCGGTGCGGGCCTTTGAGATCGGAAACACCTTCACGACGAATCTGCTGGATCCGGACGGACTTCCGGAGGAACAGGACAACCTGTGCATCGGCGTGTACGGCGGCGGTGCGGACTTCTTCTACCTGAAGGGCATGGTGGAATCCTTGCTGTACAAGCTGGGAATCCGCGATCTGGAGTTCATCGCCGAAAGTGAGTACGGCGTCTATCATCCGGGCCGGTGCGCACGGGTTGTGGCACGTCATGAGATCCAGCTGGAGAGCGGTCCGGCAGTGGAAGAAGTGGAACTGGGCATCCTGGGTGAAGTGCACCCGCAGGTTGCAGAGAAATACGGCATCGGCACCCGCTGCTATGCCGCAGAGCTCATGTTCAACACGGTAACGGAGCTGGCGGATCTGGAAAAAGTCTACGCGCCGTTGCCGAAGTATCCGTCGACCACCAGAGATATCGCACTGCTGGTCGATGAAGATGTCACGGTCGGAGAGATCGAAGACGTGATCCGGGAAGCCGGAACAGAAATTCTGAAAAACATTAAACTGTTTGATATATATAGAGGAAAACAGGTAGAAGAAGGAAAGAAGAGCGTGGCCTTCAACCTGACTTACCGCCATAATGACCGGACGCTGACCGATGAGGATGTGGCTGCAGCCCACAGCAGAGTTCTGGATGCGCTGAAAGACAAACTGGACGCAGTACTGCGCGACATGTAGGAGAAGAAGAACATGGATGAAGCAGAGACCAGAGTAAAAGTCCGGATCTACGGGCAGGACTACACCATAGCCGGCGACCGGGATGAGGAGACGATCCGGCGGATTGCCGGCTATGTGGATGAGAAAATGCGGGAAGTGGGGCGGAATTTTGCCACCAATGCCCAGGGTTCCCTGGCAGTGCTTGCTTCTGTCAATATCGCAGATGAATATTTCCGTGCGAAGGAAGAGATCGAAGAGCTCACTGCCGCGAAGGAGCAGCTGGAAAAAGACGCCCAGCATTATCTGAAAATGTGGGATGAGGCGAAAAAGAGCTTCCTTCAGTATAAGGAAAGCGCGGCCAGAACCAGCGAAGAGAAAAAAGAGACGGAAGAACGCTACCGTCAGCTGCAGGAAAAATGCAGCGAATTTGAAAATTCCTTCTTTGACCTCCAGATGGAAAATATCAGACTGAAAAGTGAACTGGATAAATACAGGAGATCAAATGAACAAGAAGACACAAAGGGTACTGGAGTATGACCGGATCATCGATCTGCTCCGACAGCAGGCCGGCAGCGCGATGGCGAAAGAGATCGCCGGCGCACTGCGGCCCGTTACAGATATCCGCCAGATCCGTGAAGGACTGGCGGAAACCAGCGAAGCGGTGAATGCGATTGTCCATAAAGGCGCCGCGCCGCTGGGAGAAATCTATGAAATCGAACCGGCGCTTCAGTTCTGCCGGAAAGGCGGAAGCCTGACGATGAAGCAGCTTCTGCAGGTGCTGTATAATATCCGGGTGGCTGCGAATGTCTCCTCCTGGTTTCGCAGTGATCTGCCGGAACTTCCCATTCTTCAGGCCATGGCAGAAGTGCTGGTGACTTTTCCGGGGCTGGCTGATCAGATCGACCGGTGCATTCTGTCAGAAGATGAAATGGCGGATAATGCCTCGCCGCAGCTGCGGGATATCCGCCGGAGCATGGTCCGGCAGAATGAAGCGATCCGCAGCCGTCTGGCACAGATCATCACATCCACCGATAACAAGACGTATCTGCAGGATGCCATTGTGACCATGCGGGACGGACGCTATGTGGTGCCGGTTAAGGCAGAGCACCGGAGCAGAATTCCAGGCATCGTCCATGACCAGTCATCCACCGGCGCGACCATTTTCATCGAGCCGCAGGTCATCGTCAATCTGAATAACGAGCTGCGGGAGCTGGAACTTGCAGAAAAGGCGGAAATCGAGCGGATCCTGGCAGAGCTTTCCTCCAGTGTGGCTGAGCATTTCCATGATCTGATGAATAATCAGAAACTGCTGATCCAGATGGATGTGATCTTTGCCAAGGGGAAACTGTCCGTTCTGATGCGCGGAGAAGAGCCTGCAATCAATGAAAGCGGTCTGATCGATCTGAAACAGGCCCGGCATCCGCTGATCGACCCGAAAAAAGTAGTGCCGATCCATGTGACAGCCGGGGGAAGCAGCGGATACCGGACTCTGGTGGTGACCGGACCCAACACCGGCGGCAAGACAGTGACGCTGAAGACTGTCGGGCTGCTGGCAATGATGGCCCAGAGCGGCCTGCATATTCCGGCACTGTCCACCAGCCAGCTTCCGGTCTTCCGGCATATTTTCGCTGATATCGGCGATGAGCAGAGCATCGAGCAGAGCCTGTCCACGTTTTCTTCCCACATGAAAAACATCGTGGAGGTGGTGAAGGAGACAGGACCGGATACCCTGGTGCTTCTGGATGAGCTGGGAGCAGGAACCGATCCGACAGAAGGTGCGGCGCTGGCGATTGCCGTTCTCGAGCGGCTCCGGCGTCAGGGCGCGACAACCATCGCCACGACCCATTATAACGAACTGAAAAAGTATGCGCTGTCCACAGAAGGCGTGGAGAATGCATCCATGGAATTTGATGTGGAGACCCTGAGTCCGACATACAGACTGTCCATCGGCATTCCGGGAAAGTCCAATGCTTTCGAGATCTCCCGGAAGCTGGGACTGCCGGCGGAGATCATCGATCGGGCGGCGGCACTGATCGAGCGGGGGGACATCGAATTTGAAGATGTGATTTCCGCCATTGAAGCCGACCGGAAACAGGCGGAGGCAGAGCGGGACGAAGCGGCTGTACTCCGCGCAGATGCCGAGCAGATGCGAAATGAGCTGAAGCGGCAGCAGGAAGCACTGGAGAAGCAGAAGAGAGAGATCCTGGAAAAAGCCCGGGAAGAAGCCCGGCTTCTCATGAAGGATGCGAAAGAAACCGCGGCAGAGGTGCAGAAGGAGCTGAAAGAGCTAGCGAAACTGGACAGCCTGGGAGAACGAACCCGCCGGTTTGAGAAGAGCCGGAAAAAGATCCGCGAAAAGGACAATGAGTATGCGCAGCGCCGCACGATCCGGGAAGTGAATAACGCGAACCCGGTTGCGGCGGCAGATCTGAAGGTGGGAGACCGGGTGAAGCTGCTGACGCTGGATCAGAACGGAGAGATTCTGACGCTGCCCGATGAGAAAGGCGACCTGATGGTGCAGGTGGGCATTATGAAAATCGGTGCCAATCTGAAGGATCTGGTGCTGATCAATGACGGAACCCGGAAGAAGAAGAACCCGGCCGGCAAGTCCGGCGGAAGGGCAGCCGGATACGGAAGCATGTACAAGCAGAAAGCCATGTCCATTTCCATCACCTGCAATGTGCAGGGACAGAATCTGGAGGATGCCTGCTTCCATGTGGATAAATATCTGGATGATGCCTATATGGCAGGCCTGAAGGAAGTGACGATTATTCACGGCCGCGGAGAGGGAATTCTGAAAGACGGAATCCGGAGCCAGCTGAAGCGGAACCGGCATGTGGCCTCGTTCCGGAAGGGCGCGTATAATGAAGGTGGTGAGGGTGTCACCATCGTGAAACTCAAGGAGTAAATGATTGATGTATATCATAAGCGGATGCCTGTTGGGGCAGAATTGTAAATATAACGGCGGGAACAACCGCTGTCAGGAAGTCATCGACTTCTGTGAAAAAAAGAAATATGTGGCAGTATGCCCGGAAAGCGCGGCGCGGCTTCCGATTCCGCGTCCCCCTGCCGAACGCCAGGGCAGGAGCATCGTCGACCGGGAAGGCCGCGATGTGACCATGGAATTCGAAAAGGGCGCGGTCCTTTCACTGGGAACCTGCAGAACCGTGGCGGACTGCAGCGGAGAGGCTCTGGAAGGAGCCATCCTGAAGGCAAACAGCCCTTCCTGCGGATGCGGCAGGATCTATGACGGAACCTTCAGCGGGAATCTCACCGAAGGAAACGGTGTTTTCGCCCAGATGCTTCTGGAAGAGGAAATCCCGGTCATTACAGAGAAGGATACAGATACAATCAGAGCATGGCTTGCGGATGAACTGTAAGCCGTCAGAACAGCATGCAGAGCATGACAGAACAGAGGAGAGAGGAAAATGGTAAACTTTAAAGAAGAAATCAGCAAGCTGATTGCAGAGCAGGTGCCGGACCTGAGCCCGGAAGAAATCCAGTCCATGATCGAAGTGCCGCAGGATACCAGAATGGGAGACTATGCGTTCCCGTGCTTCCGGCTGGCCAAAACGCTCCGGAAGGCGCCACCTCTCATTGCAAAAGGCATTGCAGAAGGCATCCGGGAAAATGCCATGTTTGAAAAAGTGGAGCAGGTCAATGCCTATGTGAACATGTTTATTTCCAGAGAGGAATTCGTGGGCGATGTAGTCTCTGCGGTCCTGAAGGAAGGGGAAGACTACGGAAAGACCGACGTCGGAGAAGGGAAAACGGTGATCGTGGAATTTTCCTCCCCGAACATCGCCAAGCCGTTCCATATCGGACATATCCGCAGCACGGTGATCGGCAACTCCATCAGCAAAATCTACAAGGCCCTGGGCTACAATGTGATCCGCATCAACCATCTGGGAGACTACGGCACCCAGTTCGGCAAGATGATCTGCGCGTACCGCCACTGGGGCAAGAAAGAAGATGTGGTTCGCGAGCCGATCAAGACGCTGCTGAGCTATTATACGAAATTCCATGAAGAAGTCGAGACACATCCGGAGCTGGATGACGAGGCCAGAGAGATCTTTGCGAAGCTGGAGCACGGGGAGCCGGAAGAAGTGGAACTGTGGCAGTGGTTCCGGGATGAATCCCTGAAGGAATTCAACCGTGTCTATAAGATGCTGGGCATCGATTTTGACTCCTATAACGGAGAGAGCTTCTACTCTGACAAGATGCCGCGGTTCGTGAAGGAACTGGAGGAAAAGGGCCTTCTGGAAGAATCCCAGGGCGCCCATGTGGTCAATCTGGAGAAGTACGGTCTGGGTGTGGCACTGATCACCAAATCCGACGGATCCACCCTGTACATCACCAGAGATATTGCAGCGGCAGTGTACAGAAAAGAAACCTATGACTTCTATAAGAACATTTATGTGGTTGCGTCGCAGCAGAATCTGCATTTCCAGCAGTGGATCCAGATTCTGGAACTGATGGGATACGAATGGGCCAGAGACTGCGTCCATGTGCCGTTCGGTCTGGTCAGCCTGGAGGACGGCACCATGTCCACGCGCCATGGCCGGGTGGTATTCCTGGAAGACGTGCTGAACCGCGCAGTGGAAAAGACCCGGGAGATTATCGAAGAGAAAGGCGTGGCGACAGAGAATATCGACGAAACAGCAAAACAGGTAGGCATCGGCGCCGTGATCTTCAACGAGCTTTCGAACAACCGGATCAAGGATTATGTGTTCTCCTGGGACAAGGTGCTGGATTTCAACGGAGAGACAGGACCATATGTGCAGTACACCTATGCAAGATGCGCCAGCGTTCTGCGGAATGCAGGCGAGGAAGCGGCGGCAAAGGCTGCGGATCCTGCAGCGCTGAAGCCGCAGTATCTGACCAGTGAAAGCGCATTCCAGCTGGTACGGCTGCTGTACAAGCTGCCGGAAGTGATTCGGGAAGCCGGAGACCGGTACGAGCCGTCCATCGTGACGCGGCATATCGTGGACATCGCGCAGAGCTTCAACCGGTTCTACCATGATGAGCACATTCTGGTGGAGGATGAGGAAGAAAAGACGGCCAAGCTGGCTCTGGTGCTGGCAGCGAAAACCGCGATCAGAAACGGTCTGGCGCTCCTGGGAATGGAAGCACCGGAGAGAATGTAAAAAACACAGAAAAAACGCAGGGAAAAACGTAGGAGAGAAATCGTATGCGCTATGTTGGAAATATTTACAGGCCTCCCAGCGAGGCCTACAGCCTGCTGGTGCAGGTGACCATCGGCTGTTCCCACAATAAATGCACCTTCTGCAATATGTACAAGGACAAGCAGTTCCGCGTGCGGAATCCGAAGGAAGTGCTGGAGGATCTGGCGTGGGCGAGAGCGAAGTACCGGAAGGTGGAAAGAATTTTTCTGTGCGACGGTGACGCGCTCTGCCTTTCAAACCGGAAACTGCTGGAGATTCTGGATTATATCCGGGAGAACTTTCCGGAATGTGAGCGGGTCACCAGCTACGGCCGGGCGACAGATGCACTGAGAAAATCGGATGAGGAGCTGCTGGAACTGCGGGAGCACGGCCTTTCCATGGTCTATGTGGGGGCGGAATCGGGAAGCCAGCGGGTTCTGGATCAGGTGAAGAAGGGAGAAACCCGGGAAGAACTGATTGCCGGCGTGCAGAAGCTGGAAAGGAACGGAATTGCAGCTTCCGTCACATTTATCAGCGGTCTGTCCGGACAGGACGGCTGGGAAGATCATGCCATTGAGACCGGAAAGATGATCGCCGAAATGAATGCGTCCTATGTGAGCCTTCTGACGCTGATGGTGGAACCGCCGGCACCGATGCTGGAAGACATCCGCAGCGGGAAGTTCCAGTATCTTACGCCGGAACAGGTGCTGCAGGAGACCTGCCTTCTGCTGGAACAGGCAAGGCCGGAGAAATCCTGCGTGTTCCGCAGTAATCATGCCTCCAACTATGTTTCTCTCCGGGGAAATCTGCCGGAAGACAATGACAGGCTCATCGGACAGCTGCACCGGTGCATGGAGAATCTGGGCATGCTGAAGGATGAGCGGTTCCGGATGCTGTAGGACAGCAGAACCGGAAAACGATAACGCAAAGATACGGTGAATCTATGAAAATATTACTGACGAGCCTGAATTCCAAATATGTCCATTCGAATCTGGCTCTGAAATATCTGTATACGGTGACGGCCGGAAAATACAGCGATGTGGAGGTCCGGGAGTTTACCATCAACCAGGACCTCACCGATATTTATACGGAACTTGTAAGAGCAAACTATGACATGGTTTGCTTTTCCTGTTACATATGGAACATAGAAAAAATAAAAGAACTGGCGTCAGACCTGAAAAAAGCCAGGCCGGAAATGCGCATCTGCCTGGGCGGACCGGAAATCAGCGCCGACAGCGTGGATTTTGCGGTAAAGCACCCCTGGGCGGACTATATTCTCCGGGGAGAGGGCGAGTATCCGTTCTACCGGCTGTGCCAGGTGCTGCATCAGGAAGGCGAACGGGATGAGGAGCTTCTGAAAACCGTGCCAGGCCTTCTTTACCGCGGAAAAGACGGGAAAATCTACGTCAACAGTCCGATGGAACCGATGGATTTCAATGAGATTCCGTTTCCCTACTCGATCCTGGACTGCCGGCCGGACCAGGTGGTCTATTATGAATCGGTCCGGGGCTGCCCGTTCCGGTGCAGCTACTGCCTGTCTTCCGTCGACAAGACGCTGCGGCCGCTGGCGATGGACCGGGTGAAAGCGGATCTGCGATACTTTCTGTTCAAGAAGGTCATGCAGGTGAAATTCATCGACCGGACCTTTAACTACGACAGAGACCGTGCGCGGGAGATTTTCCGGTACCTGATGGAAAATGACAACGGCGTGACGAATTTTCACTTTGAGCTCTGCGGAGATCTTCTGGACCGGGAAACGCTGGATCTGCTGCGGAGCGCCCGGAAGGGACTGTTCCAGTTTGAGATCGGCATCCAGTCAGCCAATCCTCAGACCCTTGCGGCAGTGAACCGGAAGGAAAACATCTATCCGATCCTATACAATGTGGAGCAGCTGATGAAGATGGGGAATATCCACATTCATGTGGATCTGATTGCCGGGCTTCCCTATGAGGACTATATGCTCTTCGGCCGGTCATTCAACAAAATCTATCGCCTCGGTGCGGATATGCTGCAGCTGGGCTTTCTGAAGGTTCTGCCGGGTACACCTCTGGCGGAGCAGGCGGAAGATTTCGGCATTGTCAGCCGGGACAGGGCGCCTTATGAAGTGATCCGGACCAGCTGGCTGTCGGCAGAGGAACTGGTGCGGCTCCATATGATCGAGCATATGGTGGATCTCTATTATAACAGAGGCGGCTTTTCAGAAACTCTGGCTTTCCTGATCTCGGAGCAGGAGGAAAATGCGTTCGGGCTGTATGAAAAGCTGGCGGATTTTTACTACAGTCTGGGATTTCAGAACCGCAGCCGGAAAAAAGAGGATCAGTACCGGATCCTGCGCAGGTTTATTCTGGAAAGTCCGGATCTGCATCTGAAGCCGGATGCGGAAGAAAAAGCGCTCCGGCTGGTTTCCGAGGATCTGGAACGCTGGTTCAACGAAGACGAACAGAAACGATTTTATAAAAAAGGGTGGGAGGTTATCGCATGAGTGAAAAAGAAAAAGAGCGGATGGAGGACCGGGTCGGTATGTACCTGGTGCCGCATCTGGATGAATTTGTATTTGATGAGCTGTCCGACAGCTATCTGGACAGGGCTGGGATCGCAGATATCCTGATGGGAGTGCCGATCCCCATCCGCAAGACTAGCATGATGCATCTGACGACGCTGGATATCGCCAGAAATATGGCTTTCGTGATCGGCTGCGATCCGAATTTCGACTATGCGGAAAATTATATCGCCTATATTCTCCGGACGTTTGACAAAAAATTTGCGGAGGGGCTGATTCAGGACGGTGTGGACGGTGCGCAGAAGAAGGATTATGACTATGCCTGCATCCAGTTCCGTGCCGCCATGCAGATCGATCCGCAGAACGTGGATGCCATGTACTGCTACGGCCGTGCCTGCAAGGATGCCTATGAGCTGGGGGAGGATGAAGAATTCGTGGGCCGGTTCAAGGCCGAATCCCTGGAAGCCTTTGAGCAGGTGACTCTCCGCAGACCGGATTTTGCGGAGGCGTTCTATTTCCTGGGATACGGCTATGTGAATCTGGGACTGTACATCAAAGCGAAGCTGACCTGGGAGGATTATATGAAGCTGACCGAGGAGGAGGCTTCTGCCGAACTGGATCCGGCGGAGGAAACCGCTGTGGCGCACCAGAAGGAGGTCCGGCAACTGCGGGATGAGATTCAGATGCGTCTGGACTCGCTGGAAGAGCCGGTAAAGATTGAACAGGGCTACAATATGGTCCTTTCCGGCCGCTACGCGGAGGCGATCGATGCGCTGGCGCCATATAAGGAAAGCAAGTATCAGGACTGGTGGCCTCTCTGGTATTATCTGGGTGTTGCCAGAGCGCAGCTGGATGAAAATGAAGAGGCGGCGGAGGACTTCCGGCACGTGCTGCAGCTTTCTCCGAGCAACCTGGAGACGATGGAGGAGCTGGTGAGAGTTTATGAGAAACTGGGCCGGACGGATCTGGTGGAAAAGTATGAAAAAAAGATCCAGGTGGTGAAGGAGAACATTGCGCTGGACCAGGCGGAAAAAGCAGCTGCGAGCGCTGCGCCGACCGCCCAGGATAAACTCAGCTGAGGCGGATCGCATCCGGAGCGGCCGACGGCTGTCTGCCGCGGTCCGGGGCCGGAGGATGGCGGCTGGAGGATCTCTGCCGCCGCCGGCCGCTCTGTGCATTTCTGGCCTGGAGAAAAAACAATAATAAATTGGAAAAATCCGTTGACAAACACGGCGTGATATGGTAATATAATAAAGCTGTCAGAAATGACAGCAAGCACGAAAAAAACTGATTAAAAAAAGTTAAAAAAGTGCTTGACATAAGGAAATAAATGATGTATAATCATTTATGTTGTCGGCGGTGATGAACCAAAGACAAGATGGCGTTCCAAGGTAGCTCAATGGTGGAGCACTCGGCTGTTAACCGATAGGCTGTGGGTTCGAGCCCCACCCTTGGAGCCAATTTTTTTTCACGGTGACTTAGCGGATACGTCAGTTCCTCTGGGAAGCCAGAATGCCGGAATGGCGGAATTGGCAGACGCACAGGACTTAAAATCCTGCGATCCTTACCGATCGTACCGGTTCGACCCCGGTTTCCGGCACCACTTTTCGATTGTGTGGATGCTGCCAGGGAAGAGAAAGTCACTGGCATTCAGTTTCATATGATGTCGCGGGGTAGAGCAGCTGGTAGCTCGTCGGGCTCATAACCCGGAGGTCGCAGGTTCAAATCCTGTCCCCGCAACCAGAGTCAGCAACAGCAAGGCTTTCGAGATTCGAAACCCTTGCTGTTTTGCGCGGAGGATCCGCCTACAGCTCTTCTGTTCTGCCGAACTTCATTTCCTCACCGCGGCTGTCATATTTCTTTCGCTTGCCGGTAATCTCTGATACTTCAATTTTCCAGACCGCGGTACGGAAGGCCTTCCGGGTCGGACATGGAGAGAACGGCATATTCACAGCGGTCCGTTACACTCCAGGCGAAATCTTCCGGCATTTCCCGGTCTTTTCTTCTCATGTTCTGCATAGATTCTTTTCCTCTTTCTCTTCATGGTACCACAATATGAAAAAAAATCCCAGCGGGATGAGAATGTTTTGAAAAAAAAGAAACTTTCCGGTCCTTTTTCACGTCTTATATATTGAAAAGGGGATTTCAGAGAGGAACAGAGATGGAAGATGAAAAGATTATCACGCTTTTTTTTCAGAGGGAGGAAAGCGCGCTGGAGCAGGTCCGGGAGAAATACGGCGGGCTCTGCAGAACGATTGCGGGAAAGATCCTGAACGACGGACGGGACATTGAGGAATGTGTGGTGGACACCTGGCTGCGGCTGTGGCGTTCAATCCCGCCGCAGAAACCGGATTCGCTGAAAGCCTATACTGCCAGAATCACGCGGAACCTGGCACTGGACCGCTATGCATATAATACGGCGGCACAGCGCAGCACCGCACTGACAGAGGCTTTTGAAGAGCTGGAGCAGGATCTGGGCGCGGCTGCCGACCGGGCGGATGCTTTGCGTGAAAAGGAGTTTCATGATCTGCTGAACCGTTTCCTGAAACAGCAGAAACAGAAGGCGAGGATCTTCTTCGTACGGCGATACTGGTACGGGGAAAGTGCGGGGGAGATTGCCAGGGACTGCGGCTGCAGCGAGGAGGCGGTAAAATCGTCTCTGTTCCGGACCAGAACAAAACTTCGAAAGATGCTGGAAGAGGAAGGAGTAAAGGTATGAATCGGGATCTGTTCCAGAAGTTTATGCAGGAAATCGATGAATCCTATCTGGAAGAGGCCTTTGCGGCGCCTGGACAGACGGCTGTGACGCCAGAGACGGCGGGAAAGAAGAGAATGATCCGTCTGCTGCGATGGGGCGCAGCGGCAGTCTGCATCTGTCTGGTCGTGACCTGCGCATTTTTCAGCAGCGTACGGAAGGATTCCGACGGAAGGCGGATTTCAGCGGGGGATCTGGTATCTCTGGGGTTTCGCCTGATTCTGCCTGAGGAAGCAGAGGCGGCCACCTATGAAATGCTGGATGATGGCGATACGGTGAAAGCGGAATTCACTCTGAAGGGGGAAGAATACACCTGTATCGTTTCCAAAGATGCGAAAGCACTGCCGCCGGAGGGGAAAGCAGGGGAAGCGGACTGGGTGTCCTGGTATAATGAAGAGGATCAGGTGCATTACAGTCTGTTCGCATCGGAAACACAGGAAGGTTCGGATGCAGAAGGCGGTATCAGTAGCCCCGCGCTGCAGACCACTGCTCGGGAGATCATGGAGTCTCTGGGCTATGACATGGAAGTGGCGCTGGAAGGTGCACAGAAGGTTTCCTATACCATCTTCACGCTGGATCTGCAGGACGGTTCGGAACCGCTGCATGTTGCTGAGACAGAATTTACACTGCAGGGGCAGCGGTATATTTACCGGACAGCGGCAGCCACAAAAACAGAACTGCAGGATCTTTCCGGCACAGCCGGAACATCCTACGAAAAACAGAGCAGCGCAGAGCTGGGATGGTGTCAGGCGCAGATTTTCTGGAATGAGGGAAAGAACGGGAAAATTCTGTGGCTGGATCTCGCTCCCGGTCTGGTCTACAGCCTGTCTGTGGACAGCGGGGCATCGGAAGATATGCTGAAAGAGATGGCAGAAATTCTGTACACACCGATGCAGGGAGACGTCGGCTAGAATGCGGATGAGAGATTTTGCGAAGAGAATCGAGTAAAAAAGAAAAGGGAGGAAATGAGAAAATGAACAGAAACAAAATGTGGAAGAGAATGATTTCGGCCGGTCTGGCAGCGGCGCTGGTACTGACGATGACGGCAGCGCCGGCGTTCGCGGAGCAGGGAATCCGGAATTATTATTCTGCTTCAGAAAACGGTCAGGCGGAAGACGGCATTCATGCAGGCGACGTGCTGCGCCATGAGGAAAAGCTGATCAATTCCAAAGCGGAAACCAGTGTGGGCGGATTCTATATCGTCAACACGAAAGGGGAGATTCTGGCACCCAACGGCGGCGGAGTGGGCGGAGACGGCACTCTGTACACCGGTCCTGCGAAGGGAAAGAAGGGTGCGCCGGAATATTACTACGATGACGGACAGTGCTTCTATCCGGATGAATTCCTCGATCTGGGGCAGGAACTGGTGATCAAAGAGGTCACTGACACGGATTTCTGGGAAACTTCCGACGAGAATGCCACCGGTCTTCGAAAGATCGTCGTGGAGCCGCGTCAGATTGAATTCAAGGTGGTTTACCACTGCAATTCCGTCAAGTGCGAGAAACTTGGCTGCGTGGGCTTTCACACCGATACAGTGACCATGGATCAGCTGCAGTCGGAAGGAGCGAAAGATTTTGCCAAGGTCTGGGATGCAGAGGGTATCAAGAGCAAGAACCAGATGTTTACCGGCTGGAACACGAAGGCTGACGGCACCGGCACCGCACTGGAACCCGGGGATCCGCTGACGGCCGAACTGCTGCTGACAGCAGATCCGCTGGATATTGTGGATGTGTATGCCCAGTGGGCGGATGCGGATGATGTCGTGCAGCCGGTGCGCGCTGCAAAGATCTCCGGCGTGAAGACCTCTGTGAAGAAGGGAGCCGTGACGGTGAAATGGAACAGAAAGAGCAGCCTGAACCTGGACGGCTACACCATCTACCGTTCCGACAGCAAGTATTACGGCTTCAGAAAGCTGGCTGACAAGCCGGCGTCCAGATCGTATGTGATCAACAGGCAGAATCTGAAAAAAGGCACGAGATATTACTATAAAGTAAGAGGCTATGTGGAAGTCGGCGGCAGAAAAGTTTATACGAAGTACAGCAGCACCGTCAGCGCCGTGGCGAAATAGCGGCAGCGGCAGAACACAGACTCTCCGGACCTTGCAGTCCGGGGAGTTTTTCTGTATAATGGAAAAAGTGCGAAAAAGAAAGAGAGTCAGAGAAATTGAAGAAGATCATTATCCTTTTCCCCACACTGGCCGGGATCATGTGGGGCGCCACCGGCGTATTCACCCGGATTCTGAATGCTTACGGCATGAATAATGCCACAATACTGGAAACGCGTATGCTGATCGGCACCGTGATCCTGGCAGCAGGCTGTCTGCTCGTCAATCCGTCGCTTCTCAAAATCCGACGGAAGGACTGGTGGATTTTTCTGGGCGGGGGGATCCTGGGGAATTTTGGCCTCAGCTATTTTTATACGGAGGCCATCAACCAGCTGAGCATGGCGTTTGCCGCGGTGCTTCTCTGCACCTTCCCGGTGTTCGTGATGCTGCTGTCGGCGGTGCTGTTTCACGAGCCGTTTACAGGGAAAAAGGCTGGCTGCATGGTGCTGGCCTTTACCGGCTGCGTGCTGGTCAGCGGAATCCTGGAAAGCGGAATTCTGGAAAGCGGTCTGCTTCCCGGCGGCAATTCGCCGGGCGGATCCGTCCGGATTTCAGCCTTGGGCGTGCTGACTGGACTGCTGGCGGCATTCTGCTATGCGCTGTACAGCATTTTTACCAAGACTGCCAGGAACCGGGGATACAGTTCCATCACGATTACCTTTTATTTCATGGCGCTGGTCACACTGCTCCTGGCGCCGATGACCGACTGGAAGCAGATGGGCGCTTATGTCGCGCAGGCTCCCGTATCAGATGGAATCTTCCTTCTGGCACACAGCCTCTGTGCGGCTGTCCTGCCTTATGTGATCTATACCTTTGCCATGACCTACATGGATGCGGGAAAGGCATCGATTCTTGCGTCTTCCGAACCGGCAGCGGCCATGGTGTTCGGCTTCCTGCTGTTTGATGAGAGGCCGACGGTGCTTATGGTCTGCGGCATGGCGCTGACCATCTGCGCGATCGTGCTCCTCAGCTGCCCGGAAAAGCACAGGAAAACAGAAAATGGTTAAGCTGGAGAGGCGAATCGCGATGTAGAGAATGCCCGCTTCCACATTGCAGCACTTTTTCTCTGCATCAATGTGAAAATTCTTCCGGCAGCGTTGACTTTCTGCTGCCGGAAGAATAACATTGTAGTAATAAAAAAACGGACACTGGGAGGTCAGAACATGGCAGAAAAAGCAGCAGAAGAGAAATTATATCAAATCGAAGAACTGGGATCCCCCCTGTTCACCAGCAGGTCATCAGAAGTTTTTTACTGGGAGGACTATGACCGGGAGGAGGAAGTGCTCCTGAAACTGTTCCGCCCCGGTGTCGATCAGAAGATGATCGATCAGGAGGAGATCAATACGAAGGAAACCTATGCGAAGGGCGTTTCCGCCGTGGCCTGCTACGGCCAGGTCCGGGTCGTTTCGCTCAACGGAACGGTGCGCAGCGGGATCCTGCTGAAAAAGATTCCGGGGCAGACGCTGATCGCCAGAGTGCTGAAGCACCCGGAGACCCTGTTTGCGGCGCCGAAGATCATGGCAGAGCAGCAGATGGCGCTTCACCGGACCCATACGAAAGTGATCCGCAGCTATAAAGAGATGGTGCGGGACTGCCTGAACAAGCCGGTGATGGATTTCCTGACGGAAAGCGAGAGAACGGAGATCCTGCGGAGACTGGACGCCCTGCCGGACGGCGACAGCATCCTGCATCTGGATTACCATCCGGACAACATCATGTCTGACGGCGAGCATATCAGCGTGATCGACTATATGACAGCCGCCAGCGGCGCGCCGGCAGCGGACGTGGCGGCGACCCTGTATCTGCTGAACGAAGGAGAAATGATCCCGGGGCTGAATCCGGCCGTGGCGGCAGTGATGGAATTCCTGCGAAAAACCATCTGCAAAAAGTATCTGAAACGCTACAAGGCGGCCAGCGGCATGACCGACGAGGAAATCGCGCCGTGGCGGCTGCCGTTCCTCATTGTGCGGCTCGGGGTATGGTGCATCGAGAGTGAAACGGACGATCTGCAGAGAAAGATCCGGGAGGAGCTGGCGCAGCAGGCATAAAAGGCAGGGGAAAAGACCATGAGCAAACTGGAGAAAATCAGAAAAAAAATACAGGCACTGCCGGAAGGCGACGCGATGGAAGTCACGGAGGAAAGAGGCTGCATTGTGCTGCGCGGCACGGTGAAGGAATGGAATACGGCTGTGAAGGCCGGGCAGCTGGCGGTGGATCAAAAGCGGTATCTGGGAGTCATCAATGATATACGTCTGGAAGGATTTGATTATGAAGCGGCAGCGGCGAAGGGAAAACCGTCGCTGCATGACGATCTGCTGGAAGGGGCCAGCCCCGACGTGCTGATCATCGGCGGCGGCATCACCGGATGCAGCGCGGCCAGAGAACTTTCCCGGCATGCTCTTTCTGTGCTTCTGGTGGAAAAAGGATCGGACGTGGCGTCCGGCGCATCGAAAGCCAACGGCGGTGTGATCCATGTGGGAATCAATTTCGGGAAGAATTCCCAGAAACATCACTATAATCAGATCGGGAACGCCATGTACCGCCAGCTTTCCGAGGAGCTGGACGTGCCGCTGGAGCAGAAGGGACAGGTGATGCTCTGCTGCGAGAAATGGGAGAGGATTCCGGTCTGGTTTCTGCGGCAGAACGGAAAGCGTCTGGGAATTCCCGGCGTACGGTATCTGAAGCGGGATGAGCTGCGAAAGGTGGAGCCGGAAATTCCCGATTTCATCGACGGCGGCATGTACATGCCTATCGGCGGCATCACCAGCCCGTACGAAATGACCATTGCACTGGCGGAAAACGCAGTGAAAAACGGCGTCCGTATCGTGTTTGACACGGCAGTGGAAGAGATGGAGCTGGAACCGTCGTGCCGGAGCGGCGCATACGGCGAAATGAAGCATATCACCTGTGTGAAAACAAATCGCGGCAGAATCTATCCGAAGGTCATCATCAATGCGGCAGGTGTCCATGCCGATGAAATCGCGGAGATGGCCGATGACAGGACTTTTACCATTCACCCGCGGCGGGGTACGGATATCATTATGGATCAGAAAGCGGGCCATCTGGTGCGAACCAGCATGGCCAAAGCCCCGTTCAGCATTCTGCCCCAGGACCGGGCGCAGATGGCAAGCGGCCCGGCAGCCAGGGTCCGTCTGCTGATCAGAGCTTTTAACGGAAGTAGCCATACGAAGGGGGTTGGCCTCATTCATTCTGTCCACGGCAATATGCTCATCGGTCCCAACGCCGTCGAGACACCGGACCGGGAAGACCGGAACACCTACCGGAAGGAAGTGGAGGACATCATCGCCATGCAGCAGAAACTGTCGCCGGATCTTTCGGCTGGTGATGTGATCGCCTACTTCACCGGTGTGCGGGCACCGACCTATGAAGAGGATTTCGTGGTGCGGAAGGGAATCTTTACGGATAATATTCTGGAGGCGGCGGGTATCCAGTCTCCAGGTGTTACGGCAGCGCCTGCCATCGGCGCGGATCTGGCGAAGTGGGCCTGCGAATCCCTGGAAAATCTGTGCGGCAAGGCCGTGCTGTCGAATCCGGATTTTGATCCGGTGCGGAAGGCGCCGCCGAGACTGCGGGAGCTTTCTGTCGAGGAAAGGGATGCGCTGATCCGTGAAAATCCGGACTATGGTGTGATCGTCTGCCGTTGCGAGGAGATCAGCAAAGGGGAGATTCTGGATGCGCTTCGAAGCGGACTCTGCGTACCGACCGTGGATGGCATCAAGCGGCGTCTCCGGCCGGGCATGGGGCGGTGTCAGGGCGGTTTCTGCCAGCCTCTCGTCATGCAGATTATCGCGGACTTCCTGGGCGTGCCGCTGTCGGAAGTACGAAAGAGCACGCCGGGTTCGGTGATCACGTTTGGAGATACGAAAGGGGGCAGGGAAGATGAAATATAGGGAAGCGGATGTCATCGTCATCGGCGGCGGCCCTGCGGGCCTTGCCGCTGCCATCGCGGCCCGCGAGGCAGGAGCGGATGTTCTGCTTCTGGAGCGGGAAAGTCGCCTCGGGGGCATCCTGAAACAGTGCATTCACGACGGGTTCGGCCTGATCCGGTACGGGGAGAAGCTGTCCGGACCGGAGTATGCACAGCGTTTTATCGACCGGTTTCATGCACTGGGGATCGAGGCGATGACGGAGACCTTTGTGACGAAAATCGAGAAGCCGCAGCCGGACGGGACCTTCTGCCTGACGGCATCCAGCCGGGAAGGAATGCTCCTTCTGAAATCCTCTTCCCTGGTGCTGGCCACGGGCTGCCGGGAGCGGACAGCACGGCAGGTCTTTCTCCATGGCAGCCGGCCGGCCGGGATCTTTACGGCGGGAACGGCGCAGCATCTGATCAATCTGCAGGGGCAGATGCCGACCCGCCGCTGCGTGATTCTGGGCAGCGGCGATATCGGGCTGATCATGGCAAGGCGCCTGACCCTGGAAGGCGCAGAGGTGGTCGGCGTTTATGAGGCCAGACCCCGGCCTTCCGGGCTGGTGCGGAACCTGCACCAGTGCCTCTATGACTTCGGGATTCCGCTACATCTTTCCACCACCGTGACCCGGGTTTTCGGAGAAGAACGAGTCGAAGCCGCTGAAGTATGCAGGGTCGATGACCGGATGCAGCCGGTGGCAGGAACGGAAGAACGAATCGAATGCGACAGCGTGATCCTTTCTGTCGGTCTGATTCCGGAAAACGAACTGGCAGAGAGTCTGGGCGTGCAGATGGATCCGGCGACCCGCGGACCGGCTGCAGACAGCAGCAAAATGACCAGTGTACCGGGCGTCTTCAGCTGCGGAAATTCTTTCCGGGTATTCGACCTGGTGGATGATGTATCGGAAGACGGCGAGCAGGCCGGCAGGGCTGCCGCCGCATGGAGCCTTTCGGCTAAAGGAAGAAGGGAGGCAGAGAAATGAACCGGGAAATCGTATGCATTACCTGTCCCAACAGCTGCCTGATGGAGGTGACGGCAGACGAGGCGGGCCAGGTGACCGGCGTGAGCGGAAACCGGTGTCCGAAGGGGGCGGATTTTGCGAAGAGCGAGATCGCACATCCGGTGCGGACCCTGTGCACCACGGTGCGGACGGTATATAAGGACTGCCCGGTGCTTCCGGTCCGTGTGGACGGCACCGTGCCGAAGGAGAAGATCCGGGATGCGATGAACGCCATCGGCCAGATCACCGTGGACCGGCCGGCGGGAATCGGCGACGTGGTCCTGGAGGATCTTCTCGGCCTGGGCGTCAATGTGATCGTGACCAGCGGCGTGCTGCAGGAACGATGAAAACAAAAAACATGTATACACAGCGGAAGTATTGACAAACGCTTCCTTATCTGCTAAAAAGAAAGTAAGGAGTTTACCTCCTGTAACTGAATATGCCGGCTGAAGAATCCGGGAGAGATCGTCGTGAGACGGCGCCGAAGGTGAAGTGGCAGTAAACTCTCAGGCAAAAGGACCAGATTCGGACGGCACTCTGGAAAGAATTTCACCCAAGAAGCAATCCTCCGATTCCGGAACCGGACCCGCGATCGGCTGGTACGGGAGGATCGTTCAGGAAATGGAGGAGAATCTTTCAGGTAAAAAGACAGAGACGCATGCAGCAGGTTCTATCAGAAATGACAGAACCGTGTTCCATGCGTCTTTTTGCTTACCGGAAAGAAAGCCGGGCGTGAAGACAGAAAGGAGCATGTGAGAATGGAGCGACGTACAACACTTTATGAAACCCATGTGAAGTACGGGGGAAAGATCGTCCCTTTTGCGGGCTATCTGCTTCCTGTGCAGTATGAAACCGGTGTGATCCGGGAGCATATGGCAGTCCGGACCGCCTGCGGCCTGTTTGATGTATCCCATATGGGCGAGATCCTGTGCCGCGGGGAAGATGCGCTGAAAAACCTGAACCACCTCCTGACCAATGATTTTGCAGGAATGGTGCCGGGTCAGGCAAGATACAGCCCGATGTGCAATGAAAGCGGCGGTGTGGTGGATGATCTGATCGCGTATAAGGTGGCTGAGGACGTGTATCTGCTGGTCGTCAATGCGGCCAATAAGGAGAAAGACTTCCAGTGGATGAAGGATCACAGAACCGGCGGTGCGGAATTCACCGATCTTTCGGATCTGGTGGGACAGATCGCCCTGCAGGGCCCGAAAGCGGAGACCATTCTGCGGAAGCTGACAGATGAGGAAGATATCCCGCAGAAAAATTACACCTGCACGTTCCGTCGCATGGTGGGCGGCCGGGATGGTGTGGAATGCATCATTTCCAGGACCGGTTATACCGGAGAGGACGGATTCGAGTTCTATCTGGCAGCGGAGGAGGCGCCGAAACTCTGGGAGCTCCTGATGGAAGCCGGAAAAGAGGAGGGGCTGATCCCATGCGGTCTGGGTGCCAGAGACACTCTGCGTCTGGAAGCAGCCATGCCGCTGTACGGCCACGAAATGAACGATGCGATCACACCGCTGGAAGCAGGGCTGGGCATCTTCGTGAAGCTGAAAAAAGAAGAATTTATCGGGAAAGATCCGATGGAAGCCATGAAAGAAGCCGGCGGCCCGGCCAGAAAGCGGGTCGGACTGAAGGTCACCGGACGCGGGATCATCCGGGAGCAGGAGCCGGTGTTTCTCGGAACCCGGCAGATCGGAACGACGACATCCGGAACCCATTGTCCGTATCTGAAGGCACCGGCGGCGATGGCACTGGTGGATGCGGACCAGACTGCACCGGGAACTGCCGTGGAAGTTGAGGTCAGAGGACGGCGGGTTGCCGCGGAGATTGTTCCGCTGCCGTTTTATAAAAGAGAGAAATAAAAGAAGAAGAGAGGAATAGAAAGGAGATTCAAACCATGATGAATCCAGAAGCTTTACAGTACAGCAAGTCCCATGAGTGGGTGAAATTTGAAGAGGACGGCACAGCAAGCATCGGTCTGACCGATTATGCGCAGAATGCACTGGGGGACCTTGTTTTCGTCAACCTGCCGGAGATCGGCGATGCCGTTGAGGCGGGGGAAGCTTTCGGCGATGTGGAATCGGTAAAAGCGGTATCTGATGTGTTCTCTCCGGTCAGCGGAATTGTGGATGAGATCAATGAAGAACTGCTGGATGCGCCGGAAACCATGAACAGCGAGCCGTATGAAGCATGGCTGATCCGTGTAAAGGAGATCACAGAGAAAGAGGAGCTGATGGACGCGAAAGCTTATGAGGCTTTCTGCGAGAGCCAGGAAGAATAGAAAACCATGAGAAGCAAAAAGGAGCATTGACGCAGAAAAGGAGGGAGATCCATGGGATCCTATTTACCAAATGCAGAACAGGACATGCGGGAAATGCTGAAAGAAACCGGCCATGACAGCTTCGACCAGCTGTTCGGCCAGATCCCGCAGGAAGTGCGGCTGAAAGAACTCCATCTGCCGGAAGGCCTCAGCGAAATGGAGGCGCTGGCGAAGATGGAAGATCTGGCGGCGAAAAACAGAACCTTCCGGCAGATTTTGCGGGGAGCAGGCGCGTATGACCATTATATTCCGGCCATTGTGGGCAGTGTGACGGGCAGGGAGGAATTTGTCACGGCCTATACGCCGTATCAGGCGGAGATCAGTCAGGGCATTCTGCAGTCGATCTTTGAATATCAGACGATGATCTGTGAACTGACCGGGATGGACGGTGCAAACGCATCCGTTTACGACGGGGCCACTGCGGCAGCCGAGGCAGCAGCGATGTGCCGGGAACGGAAGCGGCAGACGGTGCTTGTTTCTGCTGCAGCGAATCCGCAGGTGATCCAGGTCATTCGCACCTACTGCTTCGGCAGCGGGGCAGAGGTGGTTCTGGTTCCGGAGAAAGACGGTGTGACGGATGCCGCGGCGCTGGAGGATGCTCTTGACGGAGAAAGCGCCTGCTTCTATGTGCAGCAGCCGAACTATTACGGAAATTTCGAGGATGCGGATCGGCTGGGAGAAATCACCCATCAGGCCGGGGCAAAATATATCATGGGCTGCAATCCGGTCGCCCTCGCCATCATGAAGACGCCGGGAGAATGCGGTGCCGATATCGCGGTAGGAGAAGGGCAGCCCCTTGGACTTCCGCTGTCTTTCGGCGGACCGTATCTCGGTTTCATGGCGGCAGCATCAAAGATGGTACGCAAGCTTCCGGGAAGGATCGTGGGAGAAACCACAGACCGGGACGGGAAACGTGCCTTCGTGCTGACGCTCCAGGCCCGGGAGCAGCATATCCGCAGAGAGAAAGCCAGCAGCAACATCTGCTCCAATGAGGCGCTCTGCGCGCTGGCTGCGGGGGTCTATCTTTCCGCCATGGGGCGGGAGGGCCTGCAGCAGGCGGCAAACCTCTGCCTGTCCAAGGCGCACTATCTGCAGAAGGCTCTGGAGGAAGCCGGTCTCTCCCTGAAATATGACCGTCCGTTTTTCCATGAATTCGTGACGGTGTCCGATGTGCCGACTGCACAGATTCTCAAGGCGCTGGAAGAAGCGGGGATCCTCGGCGGACTGCCGCTGAATGAGCATGAAATTCTCTGGTGCGCGACAGAAAAAAATACGAAAGCGGGAATGGATCAGGCGGCAGCCGTCGTGAAGGAGGTGTGCAAGGCATGAAGCTGATTTTTGAACGGGGAAAAGAAGGCCAGCGGTGCAGTATCCTGCCTCCGTGCGATGTGCCGGAAGTGACGCTGAAAGAGCTTGGGATTCCGGAGCGGAAGGAAAAGCTGCATCTGCCCCATGTGTCGGAAAATGAACTGAGCCGGCATTATACAGAACTCGGGAAACAGGTCCATGGCGTGAATCACGGATTTTATCCGCTGGGTTCCTGCACGATGAAATATAATCCGAAGGTCAACGAAAAAGCCGCAGCGCTCCCTGGATTTACAGGCGTTCATCCGCTGCAGCCGGAGCATACGGTGCAGGGCTGTCTGGAAGTGCTGCAGCAGACGGAAAAACTGCTCTGCGAGATCACCGGCATGGATGCGGTGACATTTCAGCCGGCGGCCGGTGCCCACGGAGAATTCACGGGCCTTCTTCTGATCAAAGCCTGGCATGCCAGCCGCGGAGACCGGAAACGGACAAAGATCATTGTGCCGGATTCCGCCCACGGCACGAATCCGGCCAGTGCAGCCATGGCAGGGTTCGAAGTGGTCAGCATTCCATCCGGACCGGACGGATGTGTGGATCTGGAAGCCCTGCGCCAGGCGGCGGGGGATGACACTGCAGGTCTGATGCTGACCAATCCGAATACTGTCGGCCTGTTTGACCGGAATATTCTGGAGATCACTTCGATCATCCATGAGGCCGGCGGTCTGGCCTACTATGACGGTGCCAACCTCAATGCGGTGATGGGGATCGTCCGTCCGGGCGACATGGGGTTCGATGTGGTCCATGTCAATCTGCACAAGACCTTTTCGACGCCGCACGGCGGCGGCGGTCCGGGCAGCGGGCCGGTGGGCTGTAAGGCGTTTCTGGCGGATTTCCTGCCGGGGAAACAGGTGCGCTGCAGCAGAGGAGACGGGGAGAAAGCCGGAACCGAGGAAGCCGGAACCGAGGGCACCAGAACAGAAGGAGCCATGCTGCATTTCGAGGCGCCGTCCCGGTCGGTAGGCAGTGTCCGCAGCTTTTACGGAAACTTCCTGGTCGTGGTCCGTGCGCTGACTTATATTCTGATGCTGGGCAGGGAAGGAATTCCAGCGGCGGCGAGAGGTGCGGTCCTGAATGCCAACTATATGATGGAAAAGCTGAAGGATCTGTATCCGGTCGCCTACGATCAGACCTGTATGCATGAATTCGTCCTGTCCCTGGAAGGTCTGAAAAAGGAAACGGGTGTCACAGCCATGGATGTGGCCAAGGCTCTGCTGGATTACGGGATCCATCCGCCGACAATGTACTTCCCTCTGATCGTCCATGAAGCGCTGATGATCGAGCCGACAGAAACAGAAAGCAGAGAAACGCTGGACACGGTGATCGGCGTATTTCGTGAAATCCGGGAAACGGCGAAAACGGATCCGCAGAAGCTGCATGACGCGCCGCATACCACGTACATCCGCCGCCCGGACGAAGTCCAGGCGGCCAGAAAACCGGTTCTGCGATATGAATTCGTAGAGAAAGAGGAAACGGTATGATAGAGAAGCTGACCTACTGTGAAACAGAAAACACATACCCGTACCGGAATCTGGCGGAGGAAGCCTATCTGACCTTTCATGTGGAGAAAGGGGAGTGCATTCTCTTCCTCTGGCAGAATCGCCAGACAGTGGTGATCGGGAAAAACCAGAACTGCTGGAAAGAATGCCGTGTCAGCCAGCTGGAGGAGGGCGGCGGATATCTGGTCCGCCGCCTTTCCGGCGGCGGTGCGGTCTTTCACGATCTGGGAAATCTGAATTTCACGTTCTGTGTCCGCGAGGAGGACTATGATGTCAGCCGTCAGATGGATGTGATCCTGGAAGCGGTCCGTCTGCTGGGAATCGAAGCGGAGAAAACCGGAAGAAATGATATCACCGCAGACGGACGGAAATTCTCCGGAAACGCGTTTTACCGTTCGGGAGGATGCTGCTATCATCACGGAACGCTGCTGGTCGATGTGGATCAGCGGAAAATGGCAGAATATCTGCAGGTTTCGAAAGAAAAGCTGGAGTCGAAAGGCGTGAATTCCGTGCGGTCCAGAACCGTGAACCTGAAAGAGCTGAATCCGCTGATCACGGTGGATGCGCTGAAAGACGCGCTTCGGAAAGCGTTCGGCATGGTCTACAGCCTTCCTGTGCAGCCTCTGGCACCGGAGCGGATGGATTCGGCAGAGATCGGCAGGCTGCAGCAGAAGTTCGAGTCCCATTCGTGGAAGTACGGCCGACCGATTCCGTTTCAGCATGGGATGGCGCAGCGTTTTGCCTGGGGCGATGTGCAGCTGCAGTTCCAGGTAAACTGCGGACGGGTCACGGATGTGAACGTTTTTTCAGACGGCATGGAGCAGGATTTCCTCTCGGCGCTGCCGGAACTGTGGAAGGACTGCCCGTATGATGCGGCATCTCTCTGCTGCGCGATGGATCAGTATCGCGGCGAAAACGGCGGGGATCAGGCGTTCAGCCAGACTCTCAGCCAGACTTTCAGCCAGACTCTCAGCCAGACTCTCAGCCAGATGAAAGAAGATATCGCATCGCTGCTGCGGGCAAACCTGTAGTAGGAGGAGAAGATGAAAGAAAACTATGAATATGATCTGGTGGTCATCGGGGCCGGTCCCGCAGGCTATATCGCTGCGGAGGAAAGTGCAAAGCTCTCCATGAAGACCGCCCTGGTAGAAAACCGCCAGCTGGGAGGCACCTGCCTCAACCGGGGATGCATTCCTACCAAGACCCTGCTTCACACCGCCGAATTATATGCGGAAATGAAGGCCTGTGAACATCTGGGCATCCACGTGGAGGATGTCTCCTGCGACATGTCTGCTCTTCAGAACCGGAAAGAAGAAGTCCTGGAGCAGCTTCGGTCCGGGATTGCCGCTCTGATGAAAAAAAGCAGGGTGGATGTGCTGCAGGGTACCGGTACGATCACATCGCCCCACGAGGTTTGCGTGACCGGCGGAAAGGACAGCGGCCGCTGCCTCTCTGCAAAATCCATTCTGATTGCGACCGGCTCTGTTCCGGCGCGCCTTCCGGTACCGGGAGCAGATCTTCCGGATGTGGTCACCAGTGATGAACTTCTGTCAAAAAAATCCCTGTATCCACGGCTTACCATTATCGGCGGCGGTGTCATCGGCATGGAATTTGCTTCCATTTACAGCGCGCTTGGCGCACAGGTCACCGTGATCGAGTCCCTTGACCGGATCCTTGCAGGAATGGATAAGGAAATTTCACAGAATCTGAAAATGATCCTGAAAAAGCGCGGTGTCCAGATCCATACCGGGGCAAGGGTGGAATCGATCCGGAAGAATGCGGATGGAAGTCTGACCTGCTGTTTTACCGAAAAGGAGAAGCAGGAAACAGTCGAGTCGGACGGCATTCTCTGTGCGGTAGGCCGCCGCATTTTCACGGACGGGCTGCTGGGAGAGGGCATGGAGCTTTCGATGGAACGGGGAGCCGTTCTTGTCAGCCGGACCGGACAGACCAGTGTGCCGAGCATCTATGCAGCAGGTGATGTGACCGGAGGAGTCCAGCTGGCTCATGCGGCATCGGCCTGCGCGATCAATGCGGTGGCGCATATGGCAGGGCAGCAGCCGCCGGTCCGTGCGGATCTGATTCCGGGCTGTGTCTATACCAGCCCGGAGATTGCCTCTGTCGGACTGACACAGGATGAGGCGAGGAAACAGGGCCGGGACGTCCTGATCCGGAAGTATCCGATGTCTGCAAACGGAAAGACTGTCCTCAGCGGACAGGAGCGGGGCTTTATCAAAGTCGTGGCGGACAGCGGCTCTCATAAGATCCTGGGTGCGCAGATGATGTGCGCACGGGCGACCGACATGATCAGCGAGTTTACCACAGCGATCGCGGAGGAAATGACGCTGGAAGACATGGGATCTGTCGTGCGGCCGCATCCGACGTTCAGCGAGGCGATTACAGAAACGGTACGCGGCTAGCCGGAAAGAATAGAAGAACACGTCAGGATCTGCCGCCTGAAACTTGAGCGGCCCGGAGGAACGGGCCGCATATGAAAAGAGGGCCGGTGCGCCGGACGGATGATACCGTCCGGGCACCGGCCCTTCTGTTAGTACAAATCACTGCGGCGGATGGAGCCGACAGCGGAATCGGGGCTTACCCCTCGATCGCAATATATTTATTTTCCTCAATCTGCGGCTTTTCTTCTTCTTTCGGTACGGTAATCTTCAGAATACCATCTTCGAATTTCGCCTTGATATCTTCCTGGGTGATGTTTTCACCAACATAGAAGCTTCTGCTGCAGGAGCCGCTGAACCGTTCTCTGCGGATGTATTTGCCGTTTGCATCCTTCTCATCATTGGAAGTGCTGGTGGTTGCGCTGATATTCAGCACACCGTCCTTCAGCTGTGCATGAACATCTTCCTTCTTGAATCCAGGCATCTCCATCATCAGTTCAAAGTGGTCGCCGGCATCTTTCACATCGGTGCGCATCAGCTGATTTTCCATCTGACCTCTCGTCGGGAACTCCATAAAATCATCAAATAACCTTTCTCCAAAAATGCTCGGTAATAACATATCGAATCCCTCCTCTTTCGCACCGGCTTTCTGTAACGCACGGTGCCGATATTCATTACGCATTGTTTTCTTTTCAGGTTTTTTTGTCTTTTCCCTTTTGACAATACTCATTATACCACGTTTGTTAGCACTGTCAAGTGATGAGTGCTAATTTTGTTGTGAAGATTTGGTGAACAAAATGATTTCCGGTCTTTTCTTTTTTACTGGAATAGGGTAATATAAAAAGAGCAGACAGGATTCTGCAATGAGATACGATTGGAACATTGCCGGTCAATGGCAGTGGAAAACAGGAGGTTTAGATGATGAAATTCAAATCCGATATTGAAATTGCACAGGCGTGCCGGAAGAAGAAGATCACGGAGATCGCCGAAGCGGCAGGGGTAGAGGAAAAGTACCTGGAACAGTACGGCAATTACAAAGCCAAGGTGGACTATGCGCTGCTTCGGGACAAGGCCGATGTTCCGGACGGGAAACTGATTCTGGTTACAGCGATCACGCCGACCCCTGCGGGCGAAGGCAAGACGACCACTTCCGTCGGCCTGGCGGATGGACTGCGCAAAATCGGAAAGAACGCGGTTGTGGCGCTGCGTGAGCCTTCTCTGGGGCCGGTGTTTGGTATCAAGGGCGGCGCCGCAGGCGGCGGATATGCTCAGGTGGTGCCGATGGAGGATATCAATCTGCACTTTACCGGTGACTTCCATGCGATCGGTGCGGCGAACAACCTGCTGGCGGCGATGCTGGATAACCATATTCAGCAGGGAAATGCGCTGGGGATTGATCCGAAGCAGATCACCTGGAAGCGTGCGGTGGACATGAACGACCGCCAGCTTCGCCACATTGTGGACGGACTGGGCGGGAAGATGCAGGGTGTGCCGCGAGAAGACGGATTTGATATCACCGTTGCATCCGAAGTCATGGCGATTCTCTGCCTGGCTTCCGATATCACGGATCTGAAACAGAGGCTGGCAAGAATTATTGTCGCTTATACATATGACGGGAAACCGGTAACGGCGCATGATCTGAAAGCGGAGGGCGCCATGGCCGCTTTGCTGAAGGACGCTCTGAAACCGAATCTGGTGCAGACGCTGGAAGGAACTCCGGCATTTATTCACGGCGGTCCTTTCGCGAATATCGCCCATGGCTGCAACTCGATCACGGCGACCCGCATGGCACTGAAACTGGGGGACTATGTCGTGACGGAGGCAGGATTCGCTGCAGATCTGGGTGCGGAGAAGTTCCTGGACATCAAGTGCCGCATGGCCGGATTCCACCCGGCGGCTGTGGTCATCGTGGCGACGGTCAGAGCGCTGAAATATCACGGCGGTGTGGCAAAAGCCGATCTGAATCAGGAAAACCTGTCGGCTCTGGAGGCAGGACTTCCGAATCTGCTGCAGCATGTATCCAACATCAAAGATGTATTCGGCCTTCCGTGTGTGGTGGCCATCAATGCGTTCCCGACGGATACTGCGGCAGAACTGGCCCTGGTCGAGGAAAAATGCAGGGAGCTTGGCGTGAATGTGGCACTGTCTGAAGTCTGGGCGAAGGGCGGCGAAGGCGGAATGGAGCTTGCGGAGGAAGTCGTGCGGCTCTGTGAAGAGCCGAATCACTTCCAGCCTGCCTACGAGCTGGACGGAACGATTGAAGAAAAGCTGGATACGATCTGCAGAAGGATCTATCATGCGGATGGTGTGGAGCTGACCGCCAATGCGAAGAAACAGGCAAAGCAGCTGGAAGAGCTCGGCTTTGGCGGACTGCCGATCTGTATGGCGAAGACGCAGTACTCATTCTCGGACGATCCGGCACTGCTGGGTGCACCGAAGGGATTCACCGTGACGGTCAGAAACCTGAAGGTTTCCGCCGGTGCCGGCTTTATCGTGGCGCTGACGGGCGATATCATGACGATGCCGGGGCTGCCGAAGGTGCCTGCAGCAGAGAAGATCGATGTGGATGAAAACGGTGTGATCACCGGGTTATTCTGATGGTGGGCGCTATGAAAGAAATGCGTTTGGATCAGTTTCTCGAGCAGCTTGCCTCCGCCGCGCCGGTTCCCGGCGGCGGCGGTGCTTCGGCTCTGGCCGGTGCGCTGGGTGCGGCCCTTGGAAACATGGTGGGCTCTCTGACGACGGGAAAGAAGAAGTACGCTGCCGTGGAGCAGGAAATGACAGAGCTGAATGAAAAAGCGCGGCGGCTGCGTGAGGAACTGCTGGATCTGGTGGAGAAGGATGCGGAAGTGTTCGAGCCGCTCTCGAAGGCATACGGAATCCCGAAGGAGGATCCGGAGCGGGAAGCCGTGATGGCGTGCGTGCTGAAAGATGCTGCGGAGGTTCCGCTTCAGATTATGAGAAAGTGCTGCGAGGTGATGGATCTGATCGAAGTCTACGCTGAAAAAGGCAGCGTGCTGGCGGTATCCGATGCGGGCTGCGCCGCGGCACTCTGCAGAGCAGCCATGGAAAGTGCGGCACTGAACGTGTATATCAATACGAAATCCATGACAGACCGGCAGCTGGCGGAAACTCTGAATGAGGAAGTGGCTGCGATACTGCAGGAATATGGAGAAAAGGCAGATGCCGTATATCAGTCTGTATCCGGGAGGCTTCACTGATGGCTGAAATATTAAAAGGGGCGCCGGTCACTGCGGCGCTGAATGAGAAGATGGCGGCGAAGGCTGCTGCACTGAAGAAACAGGGTGTGATTCCGACACTGGCGATTCTGCGGGTCGGAGAACGGCCGGACGATCTGTCTTATGAGAGAGGTGCCGCGAAGCGATGCGCCGCAGTGGGCGTAAACGTCAGAAACGTCGTGCTGCCGGAAGATGTCGGCCAGGCGGATTTTGACCGGGCGCTGGAAGAGCTCAACGAGGATGACAGTGTCCACGGCATCCTTTTGTTCCGTCCTCTGCCGGCTCAGCTGGATAATGAGAGGGCGCGGCAGATGCTTTCTCCGGAAAAAGACGTGGACGGCTGCACGGACGGTTCGCTGGCAGGCGTTTTCACCAATACGAAAAACGGATTCCCGCCGTGCACAGCGCAGGCTGCCATGGAGATTCTGGATTATTACGGCATCGATTGCACCGGGAAACGGGCAGCCGTGATTGGCCGTTCTCTGGTGGTGGGGCGTCCTGCAGCTCTGATGCTGATGCACAGGAACGCCACGGTGACTGTTTGCCACACGAAGACGCAGGATATGCCGTCTGTCACACGGGAGGTGGACATTCTGATTGTCTGCGCAGGCAGGATGGAGACCATCGGCGCACAGTACCTGCGGGAGGGCCAGGTGGTCATCGATGTGGGCATCGGCTGGAATGAAGAGAAAGGAAAGCTCTGCGGCGATGTGAAGTTTGAAGAGGCAGAGCCGCTTGTGGCGGCTGTCACGCCGGTGCCGGGCGGTGTCGGAACGGTGACTACCAGCGTGCTGGTTTCCCATGTGGTGGAAGCTGCGGCACGAAAAGCCGGGTGCTGAGAAGAATGCGCCGTTCCAATATGCGAATGAAATACACGAATGAAATACATGCAGGAGGAATCTGATTTATGGGAAACGGTCTGAAGACCTTTCTTTATGGAGTCGCGGCAGGAATCTGTATCGCCATCGGCGGCACGGTATTCCTGTCCGTGGAAAATAAAGTGATCGGAGCGCTGTTCTTTACGGTGGGGCTCTTTACAATCTGCACTTTCGGGCTGAATCTTTTCACCGGAAAGGTGTGCTATCTCTTTGAAAACGACAGGCGCTACGCGCTGCAGCTGATCCCGATCTGGTTGGGAAATCTGGCCGGGACCTGGCTGACCGCCATGCTGCTGCAGCAGACCCGGATCGCGGGAATCTCCGCGCGGGCGGCAGAGATGTGCGAAAGCAAGCTGAACGACAGCCTGCTCAGCATTTTTATCCTGTCCGTTTTCTGTAATTTTCTGATTTTTATCGCAGTGGACGGGTTCCGGAACAATCCCCATGAAGTGGGAAAATATCTGGCCCTGTTCTTTGGCGTGATGGTGTTTATCCTCTGCGGGTTTGAGCACTGCGTGGCGAATATGTTCTACATATCCATGGCCGGTGCCTGGAGCGGCAGAGCTCTGCTGTTCCTTCTGGTGAATACAGCAGGAAATGCCGCGGGCGGATGGATCCTTCCGCTGCTGCGAAAAATAAAATAACCCCGAAACGGGTTCATACGTTATTTCTGTTGTCAGAGTAAGGACAGCGCGTCAAGTGCCGTCGGATGGGATGTTGCCGACGGACGAAGGACGGAGACGTTCATGACAGGATCATGGATCGTATTATCCGTTCGCGGTGCTGTGCCTGCGTCCGCTGCCACGGGAGGAAAGCAGAAGCTCCTTTTGTGGCACTGTCATGAAAGGAGTATTATTATGCCAAAAACAAACCATTCTCAGAAAGTCAGACAATTGTCCATGAATGCCATTATGGCGGCCATGTGCGCTGTACTGGGATATCTGTCCCTGGACTTGGGGAATCTGAAGGTGACCTTCGAAAGTCTGCCGATCCTGGTCAGTGCACTGCTCTTCGGACCGGCTGACGGAATGATCGTCGGAGGGATCGGGACGCTGATCTATCAGCTGCTCCGCTACGGGGTAAGCATCACCACGCCGCTGTGGATGCTTCCCTATATCGTGTGCGGTCTTCTGGCTGGCTGGTATGCAAAGAAGAACGGGTTTTCCCTGTCCGGCCGCCAGGTCATGGTGCTGGTGATCCTGAACGAGCTGCTGATCACCGTCCTGAACACCGGCGTCCTCTATATTGACAGTCATATCTACGGGTACTATTCGGCGGCATTTATCTTTGGAAGCCTGGTGCCGCGTCTGATCATCTGCGTTGTGAAAGCAGCGGCCTTTGGCCTGGTTCTGCCGGGCATTACCGGGGCAGTGCGCCGCCAGCTGCAGTAAGGGAGTTTTCGATGCAGTCCGAAGAGAGAAACGCGCTGCGGGCGTCCGGCATTTCCGCAAGAGACGGCCTGAGCCCGCAGCAGCGGGACCGCTTCTCCACGTCCATCGCCGCGCGGATCTGCGCGTCTCGGGTATTCCGTCAGGCGGAGACGATTCTGATCTATAAAGGCATCCGGGGAGAAGTCCGCCTGGAGGCACTGGAAGAGGCCGTGCGGAAAGATTTTGCGAAGAAACGGCTGGCCTATCCGCTCTGCATCAGCAAAACGGAGATGATCGCCCTGCAGCCCCTGGGAGAGGATGCCTGGAAGACCGGATACTGCGGCATACCGGAGCCGGTGCGGGAAAAGTCGGTCGAAATCCGGCCGGAAGAGATTGACCTGGTCATCTGCCCGTGCACGGTGTTCGATTCGCAGGGGGGACGGATGGGCATGGGCGCCGGATTTTATGACCGGTATCTGTCGCGTTGCATGAATGCGCACATTGCGGCGGTGGCCTTCGAAGCGCAGAAAGCAGAACGCATACCCATGGAGCCCTGGGACCGGCCCATGGAGCTGGTGTTCACGGAAAAGACGGTGTATGGCGCGGTCTGAGAGGGGCGAGAAAGATGATGTGGCGATGGCCGTCTTCGGCCGTCTGCGCCAGCCGAGTCCGCCGAGCTGCCTGTCCGGCCGAAAGGGACGCCAAATGCCTCGTTTCAATCCGATTGGCGTACCGGACGGCTTCTTTTTATTGACAAGCCATAGAGCCTCACGGTAGAATAAGGGTGGATTTTCGGTGGATCGGAGGGTGCCGGTGGATCGGAATGCCGGAATGCTGGGGTGCGGGGAGATCTGCCAGCATAAGCGGCTTAAGCAATTTCAGGAAGAAAGGAATACGTTAAACTGTATGGAAATAAAAAGTGAAGCAAAACTGACGTTTTTTGAAGCGGCCAGCCTGATCGTCGGCCATGGCGTCGGGGCCGGAATCCTGTCCGTGCCGTATATCGCTTCGAGAAACAGCATCGGAGACCTGCTCTGGATCCTGGCCCTGGTTTACTGTGTGAATCTTCTCCTGCATTTCATGATCGCAGAGCTTTCCCTGCATAACGGCGGAGCACAGTTCATCAAATGCTTTGAAAAGGATCTGTTTGTCGGAAAATACGGCAGATTTCTCACCTGGGCGGCCTTTGGCCTGCTCGGACTTTCCGTGATCATCAATGTCAGCGGTTTTATCACCGGCGGCGGCGCGGTGCTGATCTCATGGCTGGGGATGCCGACCTGGGCAGCCATGACGGTTTTCTATCTTGCAGCAGCGGCTGTGGTCTTTTTCGGCATGAAGCTGGTGGGAATCTGTGAAAAATTTGCTGTGCTGTCCATGGCTGCAGTCGTCGGCGTGCTGGTCATCGCAGGGCTGCGGCAGGGAAGTGCGGAATTTGCAGGAAGCCGCGTGGCGTGGACCAATGTGATGGCCCTGTACAGTATGGTGTCTTTTTCCCTGTCGGCCGTCATGTCGGTACCGCAGGTGGTGAAAGGACTGGGCGGTGACCGGAAAAAAGTCGCCGGAGCCATCGCGGCGGGAACCGGTGTCAATCTGGCTCTGGTCGGTGTAATTACATTTATTACATTATATAGCGTGGGCAGCGCGATCACGGAAAACGGCGCGCTGGTTGATCTGGCGTCGAAACTGGGCGGCTGGGTCAGTGTCGTGGGCTACGTATTTTCTCTGCTGGCTCTGGCTACGTCGTTCTGGGCCAACACCCTGAATCTACGGGATGTGTTCGCAGAACAGACCGGGATGCACAACCGCACCAGCTGGCTGATCACTTCACTTCCGTGCCTGTTTATCGCCCTGCTGGGGCTGACCAGCTTCGTGGGCTTTTCCCGTCTGGCCAGCGTGGTGCAGGTGCTGACAGGCCTTGGCGTGATCGCCGCATATCATCACGCGCGGAAACGGACGGGCAGCAGTCCGATCTGCGGCAGGCTCGGTACGCTGCCGTTCCAGATTCTCGTTGCAGCAGGTTCCCTTGCGGCGACCGCAGGAGCCCTTCTCAAAATCGTTTAATCCGGAGGTGTATATGATGAAGAAAGATTTTGATTCGTCGGCATTTCATCCTGCTGATCTGACAGCGGTGCGGCCGACACTGGAAACTCTGACCGGCCTGAAAACCACTCGTGCATCGGGTTATACGGTACAGCCTCTGGACAGAGTCCTTGCTACGGCGAAACTGAAATTCGGAGAAAGAGCGCAGCGGGTTATCGACTGCGACCGGGTTTTTGTATTCAATCCGGACGCAATCGGTGAATGGATTGTAGAGCGGCATCCGGATATTTTCAGGCCTCTTCTGGAACGGGCGGGGCTGTCGGTAAACCTCTGCTCCATGGAACCGCCTGTGACGCCGGTATGCTTTGCAACCATGTACTCCGGGCTGACGCCGTCGGAGCACGGAATCCGGAAGTATGAGAAGCCGGTGCTGAAGGTCAACACGATCTTCGATGATCTGGCAGCGGCAGGGAAAAAAGTCGCCATTGTCTGTACAGCCGGCGATTCCATTGCGGAGATTTTTAAAGACCGGCAGATCGACTACTTTATCTATGGGGACAGGCATCTCTGCAATCTGAAGGCGATGGAGCTGATTGAAGAAGACCAGCATGACATGATCGTCCTGTATAACGGAAACTATGACTGGGCCATGCACCGCTTCGGACCGGAATCGAAAAGATCTCTGCGGGAACTTTCGGAAAATGTGGAAACTTTCTGCAGAATCCACGATGCGATCCGGCAGCAGTGGACGGAGCACAACACCGTCCTTGCCTTCGCGCCGGATCATGGATGTCACAGAAGCGTTCTTCCGCCGGGCACACACGGAAAACGGATTCCGAAGGATATGAACATCCGTCATTTCTACAGTTTCCTCTGCCGGGCTGACCGGGAGGAAGCGGATGTATCTGTCGAAAAACATTGAAATAGAAAGGTTTTTTGCAAGAACCTATTGACATTTTCTGAAAACATGATAGATTATAAGGTGTGTAAAATTCAAGTTGTGGATTGAAACAAAAAAATACATGAAAAATTGTTAAGCAGGAGTAAAAGATGCAGGCGGAACAGTTTGTAGAAAAACTGAAAAACTTTTATACTTCCACGTTTGATCTGGAGCCGGATCACCGGCTTGGAGGGGAAGTTTATGATGTATACGGCCACTTCAATGTGGACAGTTCCCGCTACGTGCTGGTGAAGAAGGCCAAGCTGTGGGAGGCCAACAGCCAGGAGCATCTTTTCATTCGGAACTGGAAGGCGGAGGAAGGGCCTCTGACGCCGGAGAAGCTCCAGCAGCTGATCCGCCCGCTGGAGGAGGAAGCAGAACCCCGCTATGTGCGGAAAGGAGAAAAATATCCGCCGAAGGACCATATGTATTCGTTTCTGACGCTGATCGTCGTCACTGACGGAGCGATTGAGGATGAGACGATCCGCTTTGCGAAGAAATACAAGTTCGGAAAGACGTATCTGTTTAATTTCCGCGGCTATCTGGAGACCAGACTGGTGCTGGTTTCCATGAAAGAACATCAGGTTACAACCAATCAGATGGGCAAGGAACTGAAAAAGACTTACCAGAAGCTGATGGGGTAATATTTATAGCTATTATTTTTATTTAAATCAGGAGGAATTTTTTAACATGAGTAGCGTAGTACTTCTTCTGGTTTCCATTGCTGTGTTCATCATCGCATACGCGACGTATGGTTCATACCTTGCGAAATCATGGGGCATTGACCCGAAAAGAGAAACACCGGCCCATGAAATGGAAGACGGTGTTGACTATGTTCCGGCAAATAAAGCTGTACTGTTAGGACATCATTTCTCGTCCATCGCAGGTGCCGGCCCGATCAACGGACCGATTCAGGCAGCCGTGTTCGGCTGGGTTCCTGTCCTGCTGTGGATCGTGCTCGGCGGTATTTTCTTCGGTGCCGTGCAGGACTTCTCCGCACTGTTTGCATCGATCCGTCATAAAGGAAAATCTCTGGGCGAGATCATCGAAATCAACATCAGCCACAGAACGAAAATGTGCTTTACCGTTTTCGCATGGCTGGTACTGATTCTGGTTGTCGCCGCATTTGCAGATATCGTGGCAGGCACCTTTGCAGGCTTCAACGCCGACGGCGATGCGGTTCCGGCAAACGGTTCCGTTGCAATGGCATCTCTGCTGTTCATCCCTCTGGCGGTCTGCTTCGGTCTGTTTAACAGAAAATCTCCACACCTGGCAGTCAGCACGGTTGTCGGTGTGGCTCTGCTGATCGCCTGCATCGCGATCGGTATCAACTGCCCGATCTTCCTGCCGAAGACGACCTGGCTGATCGTAGTATTTATCTACATCTTCATCGCTTCCGTCACTCCGGTGTGGATCCTGCTGCAACCGAGAGATTATCTGAACAGCTTCCTGCTGTACTTCATGATCATCGCTGCAACTATCGGTATCTTATTCACGAACCCGACGATGGAGCTGAATGCCTTCAACGGCTGGACATCCTCCATCGGAAGCCTGTTCCCTTATCTGTTTGTAACGGTAGCCTGCGGTGCGATTTCCGGCTTCCACAGCTTGATCTCATCCGGTACCACTGCAAAGCAGCTGAACAACGAGGGCGATGCCAAGATGATCGGTTACGGCTCCATGCTGATCGAATGCGTACTGGCTGTGATCGCTCTGATCGCTGTCGGCAGCGCATCTATGGACAACTGGTCCGGCATGACGCCGCCGCAGGTATTCGCAGGCGGTATTTCCGCAATGCTCGGCAAGCTGGGATTCCCGGAAGGAACTGCACACACGGTGCTGCTTCTGGCAATTTCCGCATTTGCGCTGACTTCTCTGGACACCGCGACCAGACTGGGCCGGTTCCTGTTCCAGGAACTGTTTGCTACCAATAAGGACGGCAGCAAGAATATCCTTGGAAACATGTATGTGGCAACGGCAATCACCATCGGTGCGGCTGCTCTGCTGACGATCGCCGGATACGTCAAGATCTGGCCTCTGTTCGGTGCCTGCAATCAGCTGGTTGCTGTTCCGGCATTCCTGGCAGCGGCATGCTTCCTCAAGAAGATCGGCAGAAAGCACAGCATGTTCTACATTCCGCTGGTGTTCATGCTGATCACTTCCGGCTCCGCACTGGTTCTGAAGTTCATCAGCAATGTGAAGATCCTGCTGGCCGGCGAAGGTGCTGCCATTGTGGAAGGTCTGCAGTGCGTCATCATCGTTCCGGTTCTGGTACTTGCTGTTATCCTGGTTGTGGATGGCTTCAAGGTACTGTTCGGAAAGGAAGAAGCTGCACCTGCAAAATAGGACGCAATTTCTTGAATTTGAAGGGCCTGTGACATGAATGAATGGACTGCTGCCCGTCAAGCAAACAATGAAAAAAATATCTATTTTTCTGCCAGCTGGATAATTCCAGCTGGTATTTTTATGCTGCTTCGAGGCATCCGCAGTAAATTCTCTGTTCAAAATAATTTCAGCTTTCCGCTTCCCTTTGCGTCATTTCGTGGTGCTGCCATTTGCAGTAAGCAGCACGGCATACTCCATCATTTTGCATAATGAAGAGATGGAAAATATCGCACGTTCTTTTCTATCTGTAAATAAAAAACAAGGATAAAAGGGATAAAAAGAAAAGAAATAAGATGAAAACCGACTCAATTTACTGTATATGTAATTTTTATTTCATAAAACCCAAAAGACACGTTGGCATGGTTCTTGCTTAATTGTATTCCGTACGTACAAAAGATCGATCACTTCACATCAATGCACGAAAGAAAGAAAGGAGAAAAAACATGAGTACGGATAATAAACCGGCCAAAGTCGAGATGAAAAAAGAAATCGGCGTATTCGGTGGCATCAGTATTATCGGCGGCATTATGATCGGCTCAGGTATTTTCTATCTGGGTTCTTATGTATTACAGAGAACCGGGATGAGCATGGGTCTGGCACTTCTTTGCTGGATCATCGGTGGTATCGTATCTATTCTGGGCGGACTCTGCTTCGCAGAGCTTGGAGCCTGCGATCCGAAGTCCGGCGGAATGGTTGTATATCTGAACCGGGCGTTTCACCCATCTGTAGGTTACAGCTTTGGATTTACCAGCTGGATCATCAGTGGTTCCGGTTCCATTGCGGCGCTGGCGATTGCCCTTCCGACCGCACTGAGAAACTTTGTTGATTTATCCGATGTTGCTGTTAAGGTGATTGCCATTGTACTGATCATCGGTCTGACGGCATATAACTGTCTTGGTATTAAGATGGGCTCGATTCTTCAGAATGTGTCCATGGTTGCCAAGATGATCCCAATTGCAATTATTCTGCTGGCAGGTCTGTTCCTGGGCAAACAGACTCCGGACCTGTCCCTCGTTCCGGAAGGCACAGACGTAAGCTTCGGCAGCATGCTGGGCATGATCGCTTTTGCTACTGTAGCAACACTCTGGGCATATGAAGGATGGACCAATCTGAACCCGGTTGCGGAAGAAATGAAGAATCCCGGCAGAGATCTGCCGAGAGCACTGATCATCGGGATCAGCGCCATCACCGTGCTGTACACTCTGTTTAATTTTGCAATTTACAGAGTTCTGCCGCATGAACAGGTTGTAGATATGATTAACAATGATAACCTGTATCTGGGCACGGAAGTCGCGAAGTCTCTCTTCGGAAATGCAGGCGGCGGACTGATTCTGGCGACGCAGCTGATCGCGATTTTCGGTGCTTTAAACGGCATGATTATCGCGTTCCCAAGATACTACTATGAAATGGCTCTGGACGGCCACTTCTTCAAAAATCACGCAAAGCTGCACCCGAAATATGCAGTACCGCATGTCGCTCTGTTCTCACAGGCTGTGATTTCCATCATTCTGGTTCTGCTGAGAAATCTGGATCAGCTGACTTCGCTGGTGGTATTCGCAGGGATGGTCTACAACGTTCTGGTTATTATAGCGGTTATCATCTACAGAAAGAAATTCCCGGATATGGAACGGCCGTACAAGGCATGGGGCTACCCGGTGACTGTTGTCATCGCCATCGTTCTGTTCGGCGCCCTGATGATCAACACGCTGGTAGAGGATCCTATGACAGCGATTTTCGGACTGATTGTTCCGTTCGCAGGCATCCTCTGCTGGTACATATTTGACCGGAGGCTGAAAAAAGAAGGCAAACAGGAATAATGTCTCCTTTGTAAATTTTATACATCTAGTTCCTTACACTGAAACAGGGGCTGTTGCCTTAACGGTTCATTTCCGTTAATGCGGCAGCCCCTGTTTCGCTAGATCCCATAAAACCGCAGATTTCAGACGATTGTGCGCACAGAAACCTTATCGGAAACCATGCAGAAAAAAATCTCAATAAATTACTAAATACCTATTGACAATATAGGTTTATCGTGTTACTATAAGACTATCCTAATTGGAGGATGAAAGGAGAACAGCACGATGAAGCATTACTTTGAACAACTGGTACGAGCCAACTTCCGTTTCGGACGAATGTGCTGCTGCCCCTGTGCGGGCGAATAGAGAAAAATAAAGAACAGAGAAACAACGGATAACACAGAACATTTTGAAGAAACAGAAAGGAACGAAAATCATGTCTGAATATAAATTTGAAACGTTACAGCTCCACGTAGGCCAGGAAGAGGCCGATCCGGCGACGGACTCCAGAGCAGTACCAATTTACGCAACCACTTCCTATGTATTCCATAACAGCGCCCATGCGGCCGCACGGTTCGGGCTGGCAGATCCGGGCAATATTTACGGCCGGCTGACCAATTCCACTCAGGATGTACTGGAGAAGAGACTGGCAGCCCTGGAAGGAGGCGTGGCGGCACTGGCACTGGCTTCCGGAGCGGCTGCGATCACATACGTGATTGAAGCGCTGGCACAGAACGGTGGACATATCGTCGCACAGAAGACCATCTACGGCGGCAGCTACAATTTGCTGGCCCATACGCTGCCGAATTTCGGTATTACAGCGACCTTTGTCGATGCGCACAAGCTGGATGAAGTGGAAGCTGCCATTCAGGATAATACCAGAGCGATCTATATCGAGACTCTGGGAAATCCGAACAGCGACATTCCGGATATCGATGCGCTGGCAGAACTGGCCCACAAGCATGGTCTGCCGCTGGTTGTGGACAATACCTTCGGTACGCCGTATCTGATCCGTCCGATTGAGCACGGTGCTGATATCGTGGTTCACTCCGCGACGAAGTTTATCGGCGGACACGGCACGACACTGGGCGGCATCATCGTCGACTCCGGCAAGTTTGACTGGGCGGCATCCGGTAATTATCCGGCCATTGCTTCCCCGAACCCGAGCTATCACGGCGTGTCCTTCACGGAAGCAGCCGGACCGGCGGCATTCGTGACCTATATCCGTGCAATCCTGCTGCGGGATACCGGCGCCACCATTTCTCCGTTTGCGGCATTTCTGCTTCTGCAGGGTGTGGAGACTCTGTCTCTCCGCCTGGAACGCCACGCAGAGAACACCAAGAAAGTAGTGGAATTCCTCCAGAATCACCCGCAGGTGGAAAAGGTCAATCATCCGTCTCTTCCGGATCATCCGGACCACGCGCTGTATGAGAAATATTTCCCGAACGGCGGCGCATCCATCTTTACCTTCGAGATTAAAGGCGGACAGGAAGAAGCACATAAATTTATTGATAATCTGAAGATCTTCTCCCTTCTGGCAAACGTGGCAGATGTGAAGAGCCTGGTGATCCACCCGGCTACCACGACCCACAGCCAGCTGACCGAAGAAGAGCTCCTGGATCAGGGAATCAAGCCGAACACGATTCGTCTGTCCATCGGTACAGAAAATATCGACGATATCATTGCGGACCTGCAGCGCGGATTCGATGCAGTCGCAAAATAAAAATCAAACACCGGAGAATCTATTTTGAAAGGAGAAAAAATCATGTCTGTTATTTATAAATCTGCCGATCAGCTGATCGGAAAAACACCGCTGTTAGAACTTACAAATATTGAGAAGGAACTGGGCCTGGAAGCCACCGTACTGGCGAAGCTGGAATACTTCAATCCGGCAGGCTCTGTGAAAGACCGTATCGCAAAGGCCATGATCGATGAGGCCGAAGCCACCGGAAAGCTGAAACCGGGTTCCGTCATCATCGAACCGACCTCCGGAAACACCGGAATCGGCCTGGCTGCAGTGGCTGCCGCCAGAGGCTACCGGATCATTATCGTAATGCCGGAGACCATGTCCGTGGAACGCCGTCAGCTGATGAAGGCATACGGCGCGGAACTGGTGCTCACGGAAGGTGCCAAGGGCATGAAGGGCGCGATCGCCAAGGCGGATGAGCTGGCTGCGGAGATCCCGAACAGCTTCATTCCGGGGCAGTTCGTCAATCCGGCCAATCCGAAAGCGCACAGAGAAACCACAGGTCCGGAAATCTATGCGGATACCGACGGCAAGGTGGACATCTTTGTTGCAGGTGTCGGTACCGGCGGTACGGTGACAGGCGTCGGCGAATATCTGAAGGCGCAAAATCCAAACGTCAAAATCGTAGCGGTGGAGCCGGCTTCTTCTGCAGTGCTTTCCACCGGTGTGGCTGGTGCGCACAAGATCCAGGGTATCGGAGCCGGTTTCGTTCCGGATGTGCTGAATACAAAGGTTTATGATGAGATCATAGCAGTGTCCAATGAGGATGCGTTTGCAACAGGCAAACTCATCGGAAAGAAAGAGGGCGTACTGGTAGGCATTTCCTCCGGTGCAGCCGCATGGGCCGCCATCGAGCTTGCAAAGCGTCCGGAAAACAAAGGAAAAACCATCGTCGCACTGCTGCCGGATACCGGCGACAGATATCTGTCCACACCACTGTTTGCAGAGTAGAGCAGCATACACATATTGTCAGAAGATCACCAGAAAGCATCGAAGCTCGCTGGTGATCTTTTTTCTTTTCATTTCAGGAGGAAAACGGTATAATGATGGAAGAAACCGAAAAAAGAAGAAATCGTAAGAAACAGGAAGGATGAAAACAATGAATACAGCAGAGGAGATTTTGCGCAGTAAAACGTTTCGAAATGAAATCATAGAAATCCGGAGACATCTGCATCAGAATCCGGATCTGTCCGGCTGTGAACAGCCGACCGCCCGGTTTTTGTCGGAAAAATTGGAAAAGGCAGGAATCCCGTTTGAAATCATTCTGGGGGGAACAGGGATTGTCGCGGAGATAAAAGGTGCGCAGGAAGGTTCGCAAGGTCCTGTAGTGGCTTTGAGAGCCGATATGGACGCTCTTCCGATCGATGAAAAGACTGGACTGCCGTTTGCCTCTCTGGAACCGGGGAGAATGCATGCCTGCGGGCATGATGCCCACACTGCGATACTTTTTGGCACGGCACGGATTCTGGCGGAAATGCGGGATCGCCTGAAAGGCACCGTGAAATTCTTTTTCCAGCCGGCGGAGGAGTCCATAGGCGGTGCGCAGCGAATGATTGCGGCCGGCTGCCTGGAGGAGCCGCACGTGGATTGCGTTCTGGGCCTCCATGTGGCACCGGATATGGAAACCGGCACCGTCGGGATCCGGTATGGAAAGATGTATGCTGCTTCGGATATGATCGATATCACGGTACATGGAAAGGGCGCCCACGGCGCTCATCCGGATCAGGGAATCGATGCGATTCTCACTTCGGCGGCGATCCTGAACGGGATCCAGTCTGTGATCAGCCGGAATGTGGCGCCGACTGATCCGGCGGTCTGCTCCATCGGAACGATTCAGGGGGGAAATGTGAGAAACCAGATTGCAGATCGGGTGACAATGTCCGGCATTATCCGCACGCTGGATCCCGCGCAGCGTATCGCAGTGCGCGGCCGTATCCGACAGGTGGTCGAAGGGACCGCGCAGATGATGGGGGCTGAGGCGGAATTTCATGTCACAGAAAGCTACGGGCCGCTGGTCAATGATGACAGGGTGACGGCACTGGTGGAGAAGAATGCGCTCCGGCTTCTGGGAAACGGACATGTGATCCGGGAAGAAGTGCCGGTACTGGGGTGTGAAGATTTTTCCTATTTCGCAGCAGAGTGCCCGGCCTGCTTCTTCCATCTCGGCTGCCGCAGTCCGAAGGTTGCACCGCAGGCTCAGGCAGGACTTCACAACTGCTGTTTCACAATCGATGAAGAATGTCTCTTTACGGGGATCCGCCTGCAGGCGGAAAACGTGCTTGCACTGCTGAACTGCCCGCTATCCGCCTGATGCTGACCCCCGCACTCCCGGGAGTAGCTGGGAGTGCCTAGGAGTGCCCGAAAGTGGCCGGGAGTGGCTGGGAGTGGCCGGGAGTGGCCGGGAGTGGCTGGGAGTGCCGAAATCTGTCGAAATATGTCAAACCGTGTCCGATTCAGCCGGGACAGCTGAATCACATCAGCCGTCACCGATGGATTCAACAATTTTTCAAAAATTTACACACAAAAACACGTAATTTTTGACACTTTTACGCTGAATCCGGCGGATTTTTAAGAAATTCAGCCAATTAGGGTCGGTTTTTACGTGTTTTTGGATAAAAATATTGCAGATATTGTTGAGTTAGAAGAGACTTACCAGCCGGTTTCCTGTCCAAAACCGCTTTCCTGTCAGACTGTCAGACTGAACGAAGCGCTATTTCCGGCAGCTGCTGCAAAGGCTGCAGCCGGTAGGTGTAGCAGCGTTGCCGCCCAGTGCAGTTTCACGCAACTCGAAAGGGAGGGATTTCCCGACTTTATACATGGCCTCTGCCATTTCATCAAATGGGACCGGATGATTTACACCGGCCAGGGCCAGCTGGGCACTTGTGAACGCATTCGCCACGCCGATGGCGTTTCTGGTCTGGCATGGACTTTCCACAAGGCCTGCGATAGGGTCGCAGACCAGCCCAAGCAGGTTGGAGATGGCCAGACTTGCGGCCTGCAGGCAGGTATGCGGGCTGCCGCCCAGAAGCTGGGCGATGGCCGAGGCGGCCATGGCGGAGGCGGCGCCCACCTCCGCCTGGCAGCCCGCTTCCGCGCCGGCGACAGAGGCGTTTCGCATCAAAAGATAGCCGATGGCGCTGGCGTTCAGCAGCCCGTCGAAGACGGCTGCGTCACCGAATCCGTAATCTTCGCAGACCGAAAGCACCGCACCGGGAATGACGCCAGACGAGCCGGCTGTCGGGGCGGCAACGATGAGCCCCATGGAGGCGTTCACTTCCAGAACTGCCATGGCGTAAGCGATAGCTTTGGAAAGCGTCGTTCCGCAGAGCGGAGCAGGAGCTGAGGCCCCGGAACGGCCAGCGGCATCGGACCGTTTGGCCGCATCAGAACACCCGGCGGCCCCGGAACAGCCAGCGGCATCGGACCGTTCGGCGGCTGCGGAGTGCCCGGCTGCGTCAGACGTAGAGAAAGAAGCCGGGACAGCGGATTTTGCGCCGTCGGATTCGGCAGAACGGGGGCTGAGACCGGCATATTTCCAGACTTTCCGGGCTTCGCCACCGATCAGCCCGCCCATGGATGGAACAGGATGTTCCAGCGGCTGAGCCGTGGATTCCTTCATGATCTCTACGGAATGGCCTAGCCGGTCCAGCACGGCCTGCCGGGTAGTCTCTCCAAGCTGTATTTCGCGCTCCATCATTGCCTCGGAAATGGAGATCTGCTGCTCTTCGCAGAGGGACAGAAGCGCTGTGCCGCTGACAAAATCAAAAGATTCGGCAGTTGTGTGTGTGTTCATACGCATTTTTTGGACCTCCTTGCTTAAACCTGAATGACGGTGGTTTCGAAGATGTCATCGCAGGCATTGATGGAATCGATGATTGCAGGCGGGATGGCCTGATCGGATTCAATGATGGTGTATGCGGTCTGACCTTTGGCTTCGCGGTAGAGGCGCATAAAAGCGATGTTTACATTCTTCTCACTGAGGCAGCGGGAGATGTGGGCGATGATGCCTGCCGTGTCCTTCTGACGGACGATCAGGGTGCTGTACTGACCTGTGAAATCCACGTCGATATTATTGATGCGGATGATTTTCATGCGTCCGCCGCCGGTGGATACGCCGCGGACGAACTGCCGGCTGCCGTCTGTTCCGGTGAGCAGAATATCTGCCGTATTCGGATGATAACCCAGATTTTCGTGGTTTTCGGTAAAGCTGTAGGCAAGCCCGGTGCGGTCGGCGATGGAAAAGGCGTCTCGAATGCGGATGTCGTCCGGCGTGAATCCCTGGATGCCGCCCAGCAGCGCTTTATCGGTACCGTGACCGCGGTAGGTTTTGGCAAAGGAGCCGTACAGGGTGAAATCTGCGCGGGCGATCTGCCGGCCTGACGGGATGGATCTGCCGGCCGGGTCTACATTGCCGGCCGGGTCTGCACTGCCGGGGCGGATAAAGAGCTTCCGGGCCATCAGTGCGATGGCTACGGCGCCGGCTGTATGGGAGCTGGACGGCCCGATCATGTTCGGTCCGATCACGTCAAAGATGCTTGTATAAGTCATATCTGTCCTCCTTTCTGCTGCCGCATGCCGCACGCAGGCTGCCGCATGCAAAGCGGGTGCAGGCTGCGTGCATGTCCAGGACAGCAGAAATGTTTCCTGCAATGCGATGATACCAGTGCCGGACAGGTTTGTCAATTGAAAAAAATATCGAAAAACCGCAGATTATTTCTTTTTTTGGCATTGCAGATTTCTGTATTTCGTTGTATACTGAATTGTCATTTAAATTGAAATGTAAATTGAAATTTTGGATGGTGCCTGAAACCGTAACACATGAAGGCATCTACTGGCCCGGCACTCCGGGAGTTTGACCAAAGGAGAGAAAGGCGTTCTCTCTCAGGGCTGCACGATCGATTAAGGCAGCGATATCCTGAAACAAAACGAGGTTCCCGCGACAAGGCGGGGGTACCGATTAGGAGCTGATAATTCTAAAATGGAGGAAAATGAATACTTTAAGGTCAAGGCGGAAATGAGGAATTCCGCTGCAGCGTCTTTTTGTGTTGGGGCGCTTTGTGATTTTACGACCTGGGTAAAATATGAAATCAGAAACTGCAGCTCAGATTCTATCTGGGCTTTTTGTAATGCTTTGAAACCAGTGAGGGAGGTTGCGAGAAATGATTGAACTCAGACACTTAAGAAAGGAATTTGAGGATGTTACTCCGCTTGAAGATGTCAATATCACCATTGAAAAGGGCGACGTCATTTCCGTGATCGGTCCTTCCGGCACAGGAAAATCCACACTGCTGCGATGCATTAACATGCTGGAGCCGCCGACATCCGGCGAGATCATTGTAGACGGACAGGTGATCAACGACGGGAAATGTGATCTGAATGAAGTAAGAAAGAAGATGGGAATGGTTTTTCAGTCCTTCAATCTCTTCGGACATCTTACTGTCATTGAGAACATCATGAACCCGCAGATCACGCTTCTGGGACGTTCCCGTCAGGAAGCCTACGACAAGGCCATGAACCTGTTAAACACGGTCGGCCTCAGCTCCAAGGCCTTCAATTACCCGGAAGACCTTTCCGGCGGTCAGCAGCAGAGAATTGCCATTGCGCGGACTCTGGCCATGGATCCGGATATCATTCTTTTTGATGAGCCGACCAGTGCCCTCGATCCGGGTATGATCGGTGAAGTGCAGTCCGTGATCCGGATGCTTGCCAAATCCGGCATTACCATGATGATTGTCACGCACGAAATGGATTTTGCGAGGAAAATCTCGAACAAAGTTCTTTTCATGGACGAGGGCGGGATTTACGAAGAGGGCACGCCAAAGGAAATCTTTGAACACCCGAAGAAACCGAATACCATCAGGTTTATCAAGCGGCTCACCTCTCTTACCTATAAGATTGAAACGGATGACTACGACTTTACGGATGCATATGACGAGCTGCAGCAGTATGCGGAAAAGCTTCTGATTGAAAACGAACGGATCAGTGATCTGCAGATTGCTATTGAGGAAATCGTTGTCAATAATATCATGGAAGCGACAGATCATCCGGAAGTTCTCATCCGGGTCGACTACTCGGAAAAACAGGACCTGCTTTCTCTGAGCATCCGGTACAAGGGAGAGCATCACGACCCGAAGAATTCGGATAACGAGCTGTTCCTGGAAATGCTGAACGAGCCGACCACGGAACTGGTTGACCGGGTCATCGAATCGGATAACGATATCTACAACAATCTGATCGAAGTACATTTCAGATGGGAGGAGGCATAAGATCATGAAAATCACCGCAAAAAAATGCGCTTCTTTCGCACTCATGGTTCTGACGGCACTCGTGATGCTTTCCGGCACCATGTCCGGCACCGTGTCCGCGGCATATGCCTCTACGTATCAGACGATTGCAGATTTAAACGGAAAAAAAATCGGTGTGCAGACCGGATGTTTATACGAAACCCATATTGCGGACGAATGCCCGGATGCGGAAATTCAGTATTTCACCATGCCGCAGGACATGATTCTCGCTCTGAACTCGAAGAAAATCGATGCATACCTCATTGAGGAAGTGGGATACTACGCGACAGCCGCTGCGCATCCTGAGCTTACAACGCTGAAAGAAAGTGCCGGCCTCTGCGAGGCGGCAGTCATCATCGGGAATAATGAGAAGCAGGAGAGGCTGCTCGCGGAAATCAATGAATTCATTGCAAAGCACGGCCCGGACGGAGACGGAATGCTGGATGAAATGTACACATACTGGGTGAAGGATTTTGACGCGGAAACCAGCAGAATCGAGCAGGGCGGCTTCACCGGCGAAAACGGAGAGCTGATCATTGCCTGTGAAGGCGGCTATGAACCGTTTTCCTATGTAAACGATGAAGGGGACTGCGGCTACGACATCGACTTTATGTACCGGTTCTGCAGAGAATACGGCTACACTCCGAATATTCAGAGAGTCGCTTTTGAATCCATCGCGCCCGGTGCGGAATCCGGGAAATACGATATCGGTCTGAATATCATCTTAAGTGATGAGAGAGATGCCAATGCGTGCCTTTCTGACGTATACTACACCTGCGACATTTTCATGGTGGTTCCCGGGGAAACGGATAAAAATGCAGGTTTTATCGCGAAGCTGAAGGACAACTTCAACAACACGTTTATCAAGGAAAGCCGGTGGAAGCTCTTCGCATCCGGTGCAGGCACAACCCTGCTGATCACCTTAAGCTCCATCATTCTGGGAACCATCATCGGCTTCGCTGTATTCATGGTCTGCCGCAAGGGCAACCGGATTGCCAATGGAATCACCAGCGCGACCCTCTGGCTGATTCAGGGGATGCCTACGGTACTCCTTCTGATGATTCTGTACTACATCATTTTCGGGTCGACCCGGCTGAGCGGCACCCTTGTGGCCATCGTCGGCTTCACACTGATTTTTGCCTGCTCCATGTATGATATGCTTGCTGTCGGGTTCGGGGCGATCGGAACCGGTCAGTATGAAGCCGCCACGGCACTGGGCTACAGCGACAGACAGAGCTTCTTCAAAATTCTCCTGCCGCAGGCCGCCAGACACTTCCTGCCGATTTACAAGAACGAAGTAGTCACGCTGATCAAGGAAACTTCTGTTGCAGGTTACATTGCCATTCAGGATCTGACGAAGATTTCGGACCTGGTGAGAGCGCGTACCTATCAGGCATTTTTCGCGCTGATCTTCACAGCCATCATTTACTTCATCATTTCCGGCGTCCTGACACGGATTGTGGGCATGGTAGAAAAGAAGGTTGATCCGAAGTCCCGTTCGAAGGACAAGATTCTCGAAGGAATTACGGTGGAAGAGTAGAATAGAAATTATAATCAAAATCAAAAGAAAAAGCACCTGCGGCTGTCGGTTCAATTTCAGCTACAGGTGCTCTTTTTTACGGTGCCGGGGTGCTACGGTGCCATTCATTCATCATACGTGATGTACGGGCGTATGCTTTCAGATTCTTCTTCTGCAAGCTTTTCCATTTTCGCCAGATGGGCTCTGACGTTTCGCGGATCCCGGTTGAAATCATAGGCTGAAAGATCCGTTCCATCATAATAGTTGTCCGTCCACGGTAGGGACCAGTCGAATCGGTTGAATTCGGTGCAGATGCGGTACAGCGAATGATAAACCTGATTGATCTCCTCCGCCGTCATGGTTTCGAAGGACTTGCTGGCATAGGCCAGATCACTGAAATAGCAGTAGAACGAGAAAATGTCATAGTCATTATATCCTTCACACACGCCATAATCGAAGGAGGCGATGGCCTCTACCGAATAGAATATGTCCCGCTCCAGATCACTGCAGAGCCTCGCAAAATCCGCCTTCTCCAGGTATCCGTTTTCTCTCAGCGCGATGAGCTGCCTGGACGCACAGTCCAGATCATGGGAAATTCCCTTAAACCCATACAACATGGCTTCATCTGCGGTATAGCGCATGACTTCTGTTTTTTTGAAAAAGAACCAGCCGAATGCCATTGAAAGAATAAGAAGAACTAAAAAAATCCTAATGATGGATTCATCCCGCTTTTGCCGATCCAGGCGGCGTTTATCGCCGATGTCGGTATCAGAAATCAGTTCATCAATACTGATATCAAAAAGAAGTGAGATTTCCTTTAAGGTGTCTAAACTTGGATATCCTTTTCCGGTTTCCCATTTCGATACGGCGGTTCGCGATACCATAACTTTTTTCGCCAGTTCCTCCTGGGTGAGATTGTGTGTCTCCCGCAGCTTTTTGATCTTATCCTTAAACATTGAAATTCTTTCCCCCTGCTTTTTCTCCTGTGGTTTCACTGTATTATACAGCAAAGCATGGAAAAAGTCACGACACTTCCGGTCACATCGGTGCGATTCTGAGGGTATCGATTCGTATTTGGTGAATATCCAATATTTTGCGGGGCTTTATGCAGTGTTATGCAATGAAATAGGAAGAAGGAAAGCCACTGCGAAGGAAATGCTGCCGGGTGTTTTCCAAAAGGCCCGAAAAGTTTTCTTTTGGAAAACATTTTTGCTGTTTCGGAAAACCGTAATGAAAAAATCGCCTTACAGTGACTGAAACGTTTACAGCGCCTGGGCTGTCCAGACGCCGTCCGGCCCCAGCACCCAGTATTCGGTGAAACCGATGCCGCGGGCCAGATCAAAGGCTTCCGCAAAGCCGTAATCCAGCTTCCCGGCGGCGTGGCAGTCGCTGTTGACGGTGATCCGGCCGCCGGCCTGCAGGATCAGCTCCAGCAGGCGGCCGCCGGGATAAGGCTCAGTACGGTAGCCTTTTGCCATGGCACCGGTATTGATCTCGAAAATCTTATGGGCACCGGCAAGTGCGAAAATCGCATTGCCGGCTGCATCCAGATAGCGGGGGTGACGGGCATCAAACAGCGGTTCCGGGACTCTGATTTCGCCGTTCCCTCTGCCGTCCACGCCGACTACGTCACCGTTTTCTGCCACCTGTTCTTCGAACTTGGTCAGCAGATCGAAGTGTCCGACAATCTGGCAGGCAGGGTCGTCGGCAAACTGTGCGACGGAAGCGAAATAGTCTTCCGCCAGCGCCAGGCTGTCGCCGCCGTAGAGCCGATCAATGGCCCAATGCATGGTTTCTTTTTCCCAGTCCACATAATAGTAGACACCGCACCGATCATCTTTCGCTGCATCTTGCACTTCCGGGTCTGCATTCCCCGGTTCTGCCAGAATCACTCCGGAAGGGTAGCCCTCGCTGCGGATGGATTCCAGCTGGCTGGGGCTGCACTCTTTGAATACGGCGTGAACCGAACCGATGGCGTAATCGTAAGCCCTCTCGACAGGGACCGATGCCTCACCAGGAGCTGTCCGTATCGTCACCGGGTCATCTGCAAACAGATCCTGCTCGATGCCGCAGAAAATAGTGATCCGGTCCCGGTATACATCGGCCAGCCGCCGGATCTCCTGCCGGTAGATTTCTGTATTTTCCCGGCTCATGCAGTAGCTTTCGTCGAAGGATGTATAGCTGTGACCGGAGAATCCCAGCACGTTGAAACCGGACTCTATGGCCGAACGAACCATTTCCTCGGCCGTGTTTTTTCCATCACACCATGTGGTATGGGTATGCAGATTCGCTTTGATGGCAGGGGAGCCGACCTGCACGGAGGATGTGCCGCTCTTCATCATTTCGTCATTTTCTCCTGTTTCACCTTGTGGTCGATGACATGGCGGGAAGCCAGCTCCGCACGGATGTCATCCAGGCTGATGCCCATCTGGATCATCAGAACCAGAACATGGTACACCAGATCAGAGATCTCGTAGATGGTTTCCGCCTTATCCTCGGCTTTCGCTGCAATGATGACCTCGGTGGATTCTTCACCGACCTTTTTCAGGATCTTGTCCAGACCTTTTTCAAACAGATAGGTGGTGTAGGATCCTTCCTTCTTTTCCGTGCGGCGGCCCTCGATGAGTTCCATGAGGCCTTCCAGTGTGAAGCCGGCGTTTTCCGGATTCAGGTATACCAGGTCATTGAAGCAGGAATCGGTGCCCAGGTGGCAGGCCGGACCGTCCTTCATGACGGTGACCACCAGTGCATCCCGGTCACAGTCTGCCGTGATGCTGTAAATGTGCTGATAATTGCCGGAGGTGTCGCCCTTCAGCCACAACTCCTGACGGGAGCGGCTCCAGAAGCAGGTGAGACCTTTCTCCATGGAAATCTTCAGACTTTCTTCGTTCATATATGCCAGGGTCAGGACTTTTTTCGTCTCAAAATCTACAACCACGGCGGGAATCAGTCCCTTTTCATCGAATTTTAACTGGTCAATGGTTACCATTTTTCCATTCTCCTTCTCTTACATGTTTCTTATCTTACGTTGATGTTGTTTCGTTT
>JALEHL010000156.1 GCA_022770665.1 Bacillota bacterium | reverse complement strand
GCCGCTTCAATGTAGAAGAATTCACCGAAACTGAAGAACTGAAGAGCGGTTCTGCAGACTTAATCATGTCCACTTCCAAGGATCAGAGACTGGAACTGGAAGGATCCGAAGGCGTTGAACTGATCAATGCATCCTATCCTTGCACCAACTATGTGGAACTGAATACAGACAACTCCATCTTCTCCGACATTAATGTTCGTAAGGCATTCGCACTGGCAATCGACAGAGATGAATTCCAGGAAATCTCCGAAGGCGGACTGACTCCGACCTATTCCATGATCATCGACACCATGCAGTGCTTTAACGCAGATGTAAAAGCATGGTTCCAGGAAAACTACAGCTACAATCCGGACAAGGCAATTGAACTGCTGGAAGAATCCGGATGGGTTGATACCGATGGCGACGGCATCCGCGAAAAAGACGGTGAGACTCTGAGCTTCACCTTCCTGGCATGGACCGACTGGACGGTAATTCCGGAAGCAATGGCAAACCAGCTGGCACAGGTTGGATTTGATATGTCCATCGAAGCGCTGGATTGGAACTACATCCACGAACGCTGCAACAGCGATGATTATGATATGGGTATCGCAGGCCTCGCATGGGCAGAGCCGATTCTGATCTTTAACATCTGTTACTACGATAACAACGCTCCAGGAAACGATGAAACCTATCGTAAGATGGTAAAAGAAATCGCAAGCGAGCCTGACACCGAAAAGCGTGTAGAAAAGATCGGCGAAATTCAGATGCGTATGTTCGAAAATATGAACATCATTCCGCTGTTCATGGATAATGAATATACCGCAACCAGAACAGAACTGAAGGGCATCGTTGCGAAGTCCGACGGTACTCTGTCTACTGCAGACATGCACTGGGAAGCTTAATTCCAAATTGCAATAAATAAACGCACTACACAACGAGAAGGGCACCGGAGGTTTCTCCGGTGCCTTTTTCAAAGGAATCGGCAGAGAGATCTGCCGAATGGAGAAGGAGAAAAACGGGCATGAAATTCCCAAAGAAGCTGGAAAAAGGCGCATGCATCGGTCTGGTGGCCTGCAGCTCGTTCATCAGCAAAGAACGGCTGGAAGCATGCATTGCATTTCTGAAAGAAAGAGGATATCGACTGAAGGTTGCTGACAATATTACTTCAAACAAGGCCGGCTATATGGCTGGCGAAGAAACCGTCCGCGCAGAATGGCTGAACAAGATGTTTGCGGATCCCGAAGTGGACGCGATTTTCTGCATTCGGGGCGGAGACGGATCAAACCGCATGATCACAGGTGTTGATCTTGATATCGTACGTGCAAATCCCAAAATATTCGTCGGATACAGCGACATCACAACGCTTCTGAATCTGTTCGCGAAGGAATGCGGCCTGGTCACATTCCACGGCCCGATGGTTTCCTCCAATATGGTGGATCACTATGATGAAGAAACCCGAATCGCGTTCGAGGAAGCGCTGCAGGCTGATGGCGAATATCTCTACAGAGAACCGGCGGGCCATCCACTGGTTGTGGAACAGGCCGGATGCGGCATAGCAGCTGCACCGCTGGCCGGCGGGAATATTGAACTGATCGGCACATCCATCGGCACGTCATACGAAGTGGATACCGACGGGAAGATCCTCTTCATGGAAGAAGTACACGGACATATCGGCAACCTGGACCGGACTGTGTTTCAGATGCGGGATGCAGGAAAGTTTGATCATGTGAAAGGTGTGCTTCTGGGACAGTTTACCGATATGAGAATCGATGAAGCGGATTACGGACCGGAGCGGGTGATCATGGATGCCATTCGCAGCAGCGGCCGTCCGGATGCGGACAAGGTACCGGTCATGAGTGCTGTGCAGTCCGGACACGGGCAGCCGATGATTACACTGCCGATCGGTGCAATGTGTGAAATGAACACCATTGACAGAACCATAAAGTTTGAGGTTGTAAGATAGAAAGAGAAAGGTGAGCAAATCTATGGATAAACTGCGTATGCTTATCGCAGATAAGGAAACAGAGAAGACCGGCTTCGAATATTATTTCAAGGCGATGCATGACCTTGGCGTGGAGGACATCGTTCAGTCCATTGATACAGAAAAAGCAGAAGGCGTAGACGGCATTATCCTGCCGGGAAGCTACAGTGACATCAACCCGGCAATCTGGGGAGAAAAAGTATCCGGCGCAGTAAAAATCGATGACGAGCTGGACGAGGGACAGAGAAAGATCCTAGACCTGGCAATCGAAAAAGGAATTCCTGTCATCGGCATGTGTCGCGGGATTCAGTTTATCAATGTATATTTTGGCGGGACCATCATCCAAGATCTTCATTGCGCCGAAGCCCATAAGACCTGCGATCCGGATCGGTATCATCAGATCTACACAACACCCGGCTCGTTCATGGAGACATTGTATGGGGAAAGCGTGATGGTGAACTCCCGCCATCATCAGGCCGTCGGAAAGATCGGAAAAGGCCTGCAGATTGCAGCACGCTGGATCTGTGATGATACGACCGGACGTGCAGAGGAAGAAAACTGGGAGAAAGAAACGGTGGATGTGCTGGTGCACGAAACCTATCAGATCATCGGTCTGCAATGGCATCCGGAAAAAATGATGTATCTGGGGAATCCGACTCAGCAGGCGGACGGAAGAAAAATGCTGGAATACTATCTGGATCAGGTTCGCAGCTATCACGCGAAAAAATAGAAAAACAGAGACGAAGAGTGAAGAATGTTTTCCATTTCGGGAAGACATTCTTTTTTTGACCAAAAATAAACAGAATCTTGACAACAGGAGATGCCTGTATTAAAATAAACATTAGCGTTTTAGCGCTTTATCGCGACATAGAGAAAAAGCGAAAAAGCAGAGGAGCCGGGAAGTAAAAAAAGAAACAAGAGGAAGAAAACGTGACACCAAAAGAAATATTAAAAGATCTGGTAGCATTCAATACCATAAAGGATGCAGAAAACCATGAGATCATGAATTACATCGAGCGTTTCCTGAAGCCGTTTGGATTTGACATCGATCGCAGAACAAACCCCGGGAACGGAAAAGAAGTTCTGATTGCAGATTTTGGTCAGAAACAGGTGATGGGATTTCTGGGACATACAGACACCGTTGACATTACCGAAGGATGGACATCGGATCCCTTTGTTCTGACAGAACGGGATGGAAAGCTTTACGGGCTGGGTGCGTGCGACATGAAGGGCGGGATTGCGGCATCCCTCTGGGCTGCTGTAAATGCGCCCCTAGAGAAGATTGGGGAGGCTGGAAAGGGATTCCGGCTGTATTACACCTATGACGAGGAGATCATGTTCGGAGGGATTCATGACCTGGTTGACGGGAAAGAGCAGTTCCCGCCGCATATGATCATTGCTGAACCGTCGGATCTGAAGCCGACCATCGGCTCCAAGGGAATTCTCGAGTACATCTTTACATTTCGAGGAAAAACGACCCACTCCAGTATGCCGATCGAAGGGAAAAGCTCCAATAAAAATGCAGTCCGCTTCCTTGACCGCATGATGGATTTCGAGGACACCCTGAAAGAAAGCAGGTACCCGCTGTTTGCCGTGCCGCACACCACCATGAATATCGGTATCATCGAAGGCGGTACAGCAATTAATAAAGTCCCTGCGAAAACAACCGTGTATCTGGATTTTCGCATTTGCGACAGCCGGAAGGAATATGCGAAGATCCGCGCATTCACCGATGAAGCTTTGCGGGAATTTGACGCGGACTATGAGATTATCAATGATGTGCCGTCACTGATGAATGAGGGATCGAGAGTCGCCTGGTATGAAGAAATGACAGGGAAACGTCGGCAGGCAGGAACCGGGATTACGGAAGCCTCTTTCTTTGAGAGCGACAGTATAATTCTGGGACCGGGGCCGGATACTGCACATCAGTTTAATGAATATATTACGGAGAAATCTCTGCAGCGCGCTGCAGAAATCTATCTGGCTGCAATCAAAAAAGAATGCCTGTAGAAACGGAGAAAAAATGACAGAAAAGAACGAGAAAAATCAAAAAAAAGTGAAGAGGGGAAGCAGCGCAGTGAAAGGGCTGAACCCGATGATTATCATCTTATGTATTGTGATCTTCGCCGCGATTGCAACGTATATTCTGCCCGCAGGTTCTTTTGAGCGGGTTACGGACGAAGTGTCCGGTGCGGAAGTTGTGGTGCCGGATACTTATACGCAGGCAGAAAGAAATCCGATCGGATTTATGGATTTCCTGATGTCCATTACGAAAGGAATGCAGAGTGCAGGAGCCGTGGTCTTTTTCCTGCTGATTGTCGGCGGCGTATTCGAGATCATACAGTGCACCGGTGCCATTCAGGCGGGGATCGGAAACCTGGTAAAGAGACTGGGAAACAGACAGATGCTGATGATCCCGCTATGTATTATTGTGTTTTCCATCATTTCCACCACGGCAGCCTGCTGTGAAGAATATCTGGCCTTTCTTCCGCTGATGTATGCGGCCTGCATTGCCTGCGGGTTTGACTCTATCATCGCTCTGATGCTTCTGTTCGGTTCGTCAGCAATCGGATATGCAGCCGGTGTGGCGAATCCGTTTACGACAGGCATAGCGCAGGAGATCGCGGGACTGCCGCCATTTTCCGGACTGCAGCTTCGTGTGGTGCTCCTGATTGTGCTGAACATCGTTACGATTGTGTTTGTGATGCTCTATGCGAGAAAAATAAAAAAAGATCCGGCGCTGAGCCCGATGCATGAGATCGATCTGGCCAATGCACAGCCGATCAGTATGGATGAAGTGAAACCGCTGACCGGAAGGCAGGCCGGTGTGCTGGCAGTGTTTCTGGGCGGGTTTGTCATGATTGCTGTGCTGGTCATTCTGAAAGGCTACTATATGGATGAGCTGTCTGCACTGTTCCTGATTATGGGAATTGTCAGCGCTATCATTGGCGGAGTGGGGCCGAGCCGTGCATGCGATGCCTTTATCGAAGGAGCGAAAGGAATGCTGTTTGCCGGAATGATGGTTGGATTCTGTCGTGCTGCGACGAATATCATGACAGACGCCAATGTGTTTGACACCATCATTAACGCATTCGGATCCCTGCTGGAGGGACTGGATCAGCGTGTTGCAGCCTGCGGCATGTTTGTCGTGCAGGATCTGTTCAATATTCTGGTGCCATCGGGCTCCGGCCAGGCGGCCATCACGATGCCGTTTATGGCTCCGCTGAGCGATCTTCTGGGTGTTAGCCGTCAGACCGCGGTTCTGGCTTTCCATCTGGGAGATGCATTTACCAATGTGGTGACACCGACCAGCGGCGCATTTATGGCAGCACTGGCCATGTGCAAGGTCCCATGGGGGAAATGGGTGAAATGGATCGCGCCGCTGTGGGGAATCTGGTGTGTGATCGCTTTTATTTTCCTGGTGATTGCGGTATCCATCGGCTACGGCCCGTTCTGATCGACCACCCTGATCCGGAAAAACAGATCATCCCGGCTGTCATTTCTGCGGCCGGGCTTTTTATTGACTTGCATACGGACTGGAGATATAATAGAGAAAAATATAACATTGGAAAGGTGAGAAAACGGCCATGTATCATAAAGGTGAATCGGTAGAAGACTATTTGGAAACGATCCTGATTCTGACCCGCAGCATGCCGGCCGTCCGCTCCATTGATGTGGCGCATGAGACCGGATATACGAAGCCAAGTGTGAGTGTCGCCATGAAAAATCTTCGCCAGAAGGAGTATATCGTCATGGATGAAGAGGGATATATCCGGCTGACGGAAACAGGACGGGCTATCGCGGAAAAGACATATGAAAGACATATTGTGCTTTCAAAGCTGCTGGTTTCTCTCGGCGTACCGGAAGAAACAGCATCCGCCGACGCCTGCAAGATAGAACACGTGATCAGTGATGCGACCTTCGATGCGCTGAAACAGCACGGAAAGAGGTATGCGTCGATTTCAAAGGAAGAGAAGGAGAACGAGATATGAACGCTCCAACGATACTGGTTCTGCTTCTGATCGGACTCTGCGTCCTGCTGGCGCTTCGGAGCATGATCCGAAGCCGCAGACAGGGAAAAACCTGCGGGAGCTGCGGGATGTCCTGCAGCCAGTGCTGCAGCTGCAGATCGTGCAGCCATGAAGAGAGAGAAAAAAATGCGTCCCGGCAGCCATGAGTTACCGCAGGACGTATTTTTTATATAAAGACTGGTAGATCGTCATTGCGCACAGCAGGACAGGGACGCTGAAAAGAAGGTACAGACGGTAACTTCCGGTCAGGTCGGCGATCAGCCCGGGCACGGTGGTGAAAACAAGAGAACCGAGAAGCGTGGCGATCCAGAAATGCCGCACAGCATCAGAAACTTTCTTCCCGGAATAGAAGCTGCCGGCGTACAGAGAAAAGGTGATCGTGGTCATGGAATAGCCTGCACCCATGCCTGCCGCAGACAGAAAGGCCGCGATGACGCTTCCGGATCCTGCCAGGAAGCCGGAGAAAAAGGCCAGGGCCAGAATTGCTGTAAAAATCAGATTGGTGCGATAGCAGCCGACCCGGTCAGACAGTGCGCCGTAAATGAATTTCGCAATGGTCATGGCCAGCCCGAAAGCGGACACAGCGGCGGCTGCGGTGCCGGCAGACAGACCGGATGTGGTCAGATGTACGGCCAGAGTTTCTGCGTTCGGTGCCGTGATCATACCGATGAGAAAGGCCGCGATAAGTGTATATTTCTCAGCCGATGTCGGCAGACGGGAACCGGAAAATGTTTCAGGAGCCTCTGATGCAGGTTCCGGTTCTGACTGCGGAGAAACCCGCAGAGCAGAATCCGGCTGCATCCCGCTTCCGGAAACCGCGCCGTAAGGCAGAAGCGATTTATCGGACGGCTCGTTTCGAAGAAAAAGAAACATAACAGCCGCATAGAGAAGAACGAGTCCGCCTTCCGCAGAAGCGGCCAGCGCGACACCTCCCGATGAAAGCGCGTGACTGATCAGGGACGGACAAAGAATCGCAGCGATACCGGTCCCCGCACTGGCAAAGCCGAGAACAAACCCCTGCTTTTTTACAAACCACCGGTTGATCATCATCGTCACCGGCACCATGGTCCCAAGACCATATCCAAGACCGGCCACAAAGGCACCGGCATAAAAAACAGGAAGTGTATGTGCACGGGAATAAATCAGGAAAGAGACTCCGATCATCGCGACAGAAAGAGACAGCCCCTTGCGCATATTCAGTTTCTGGTAATAAATTCCGCAGATGACTGTGCCGATGAGGGAAGCGATGCAGCGGACCGTGGAAAGGCTGGAGCCCTGTGCGCGGGAAAACCCGTTTTCTTCGATGAATGCGTTGATATAAATCGAAAATGTGTTGGATGCAAGCCCCATGGTGCAGAACATGGTAAGAACGCACAGGATGCAGATGATCCAGCCATAGTGAATCGGATGTTTCATTTTTCGAGCCTCCATGATGTCGAAACGGACAGGTCCGTGATGTTATAATGCTATTTTAGCATAATCTGGAAGAAAAAGATGAGAGAAAATGGCCAAAGCAGAAACTGTCTCTGGCCATTTCATGAAAGGAATATGCAGGTTACAGGAAAAAAGCATTGTCGGCCCGGCGGCGGTAGAGGTCTTCCAGCTCAGACTTGTGATACAGATACCCCGGGTCATCGAAATACATGGCCTGTGCCGGACACTTTTTCGTACAGGCGCCGCACTTGATGCAGATCCCTGGAATCCGGGTGATATCAGAGGGATCAATGGCGCCCATCGGGCATACATCAGCGCAGAGATGGCAGTCGGCAGAATGAAGGCATTTTTGCGGATTGGATTTCGGCTTTACTTTCCGGATATCAATAGAGATGCCATGCCGGTCCTGCGGCTGGAAATATCCACCGTAGTTCTTCTCTGCGGGAAGTCCGGGGACGGAAACCGGATCCGGGCTGAAGGAAGATTCCCAGGACGTGTGCCGAAGTTTCCGTACTTTTTCTGCCGCCTTCTCTGCAAAATCCTGAATTTCCGCTTTATCTCTCCCGTCCGGCCGTCCCTCGCCCAGAATATACGAAAAACTGTGCTCACAGCTGCAGGCGGCTGCAGCAATAGTGTGAAATCCATGGTTTTCAAGAATATCCCGCAGTTCAATCAGTGCGCTATCAAAATTTCGATTTCCGAATGTGACAACCGGGATGGCAAGTGCGCCGTTTCCTTCCACGGTATTCAGATAGTTCAGAAGCAGGTTCGGCAGCCTGCCCGCGTAAGTCGGGCAGCCGAAGACCACCAGATCTCCTGCGCCGGGCTCCGGAAGGTCTTCGGCCGCCGCCAGCCAGGCGGCGGGGCTGCCTGACGTTTCTGCCAGACGGCGGGCACCGGGAAGCGTAAAATCAAAAGAAAAAAGCGGAGCAGAGAGAATCTTCGACATGGCACCGGCCAGGACCGTGACGACCTGATCGGTTGTGCCGGTCGGGCTGAAACAGATTTTGTAAATCCGGTTTACATACATGGAAATATCCTTCCTTTCTTAAACTGTGACATTCGGCAGACGGCGGTCGATCAGACTGGCGATAATCCCGACAAGAATGCCGCTGATCAGACCGGAAAACAGCAGAATACTGAAATAGGACATCATGCGGACACTGGAGACCAGCAGAGATGCTGTAATAAGCTGGCCCAGATTATGAGCCACACCTCCTGCCATGGAAACACCGATCATGCTGAACCAGCCTGTCCGTTTCAAAAGATACATGACCGCAATGCTGAGAACGCCTCCGGCAAAAGAATAGATCATGCCGAATACACCGGAAAACAGCAGCCCCGAGATCACGATGCGCACGCAGTTTATGGTGAAGGCGTAACGAAATCCCAATTTGTAGATCGCCATAACGATGACCAGATTCGCGATCCCGAGTTTGATACCAGGGACCGGGACGGGGACCGGAATCAGCGTTTCCACATAGGAAAAAATCATAGCCAGCGCAGCAAGGACAGCACTCAACGCAATACGGCGTGCAGACTGGCCGGGGTTTCCGGCTCTGTTTCTAGCTGACGGCGCCATCGGCATCACCTCCTTCGGCAGAAGATACCGCGCCGACAGCACCGGCAGCACCGGCAGGACCTGACGTTCCGGTAATGATGTCCACATCGCCCGGTTTCTCTCCGATAATCTCCACAACCACTTTGTTCGGAAGGCAGACGATGGTATCCTTTGTTTGTGAAATCGCGCCGGAAGCAACGCATATCTGATTTCTGCAATCGGAAAAGGTCATTGAAACCTGACCGTCTTTTATGGTAATATCATTATGATGGCCGTTTTCCTGTATGATTTCGACCGTCTGATCTTCAGACAGCGGGTAGGTGCCGTAAAGTCTGCCATCCACGGTGACTACGGCTTTTTCACCTGCGGAATTCTCCGTCAGAGACCACCAGCTGACGGCAAGGCCAAAGGCCAGAATGATAAAAAATAAAAGTATATCTGCTTTTTTAATCATAAATGCTCCTGAAAGGCGGCATGAAGCAAGCCGCCTTATAATCGTTCAATAGGAAAGGATGATACGAAATGAGAAACAGGAAGAAACGATGCGGAAAAGGTCCCGTCCGGCACAGCACAGCATGGCGGGTGATCGTTCTGCTTCTGATTATCACCTTTATTATACCACAGGTAGGCTGTTCCTCCAACGACGAAAATTATCAGGGAATTTCCAAAACAGGATTCTATCTGGATACCATCTGCACGATCACCATCTACGGTGTCGATCCGGAAAGCAGGCTGGGAAAAGAACTGGCACAAGCCGGAGAAGAACAGCAGAAAAAAAAGATCCTTCAGCTGATCACAGATGCATTTCTGGAATGCGACCGCTGCGAGAAGATTTTGAGCAAGACCGTCGATACCAGCGAAATCGCACAGATCAACCGTGCAGGGGGAAAGACGGTGACAGTCGGTGACATGACAGCAGAGGTGATCCGGAAAGGGCTGGAATTCGGTGATCTTTCCGGAGGCGCCTTCGATATCACCATTGGGAAAGCGACAGATCTGTGGAATTTCCATGATGTGGACGAGAAGCACGAAAGTGAGGATCCGCTGCCGGAAAAAGCAGCACTGGAGGAAGCAGTACGCCATGTGAATTACAGAAAAGTGCATGTGGACGGCAATCAGGTGACACTGGGGGATCCGGAAATGGAGATTGACCTGGGAGGAATCGCCAAGGGGTATATTTCGGACCGTCTGGCGGTATGGCTCCAGGAGCAGGGGGTCGTCAGTGCGGTGATTGACCTGGGAGGAAACATTGTCGCCATGGGCGGGAAATCGAAGCAGCTTCTGCAGCTTCCGGAAGAGGATTTCACGATCGGCATCCGAAACCCGCAGGACAGCACGGGTCAGCTCCTGGCAGCCTTTACCTGCAGGGACAAGGCCGTTGTGACATCCGGGACCTATGAGAGATATGTGGAGAAGGATGGAAAGAAATATCATCATATTCTGGACCCGAAAACCGGGATGCCGGCAGATACGGATGTAGAAAGCGTTACCATCATCATGAACAGGGGCCATGGTGCAGATGCCGACGGGCTTTCCACGACCTGCCTGGCACTGGGCGTAAAAAAGGGAATGGAACTGATCGAATCCACTGACGATGCAGAAGCGGTATTTGTAGACCGGAACGGAACGGTTTCCGCTACCAGCGGCGCACCGGATCTGACATGAAACTGAACGGGAACGGGCGGAACAACAGAAAATATTTTGTAGATATCAACAAAAAACGGGAAAAACGCTTGTGCTCCATGAACCAAAGTGTTACAATAGTTGGAGAAATTTTTAAGTTACAGTCATAACAAGAATGAAATAATATAAGCGAAGAGAGGGATTACCAATGGACAAAAAAAATATCGACTGGGCAGACCTGGGCTTTGGATACATGCAGACGGACAAGCGGTATGTCTCCACTTACAAGGACGGCGCGTGGGATGAAGGCGGCCTGACGGATGATGCCAACATCACGATGAATGAATGTGCCTGCGTGCTGCAGTATGCACAGACCGCATTTGAAGGGCTGAAGGCATATACGACCGAAGATGGTAGAATCGTAACATTCCGTCCGGACCTGAATGCAAAGAGACTGCAGGATTCCTGCCGCGGCCTCTGTATGCCGGTTCTTCCGGAAGAAAAATTCCTGGATGCGGTTGACCAGGTTGTTTCCGCAAACGCAGCCTATGTGCCGCCATTCGGCAGCGGCGCCACACTGTATATCCGCCCGTATATGTTCGGCCTGAATCCGGTGATCGGCGTGAAGCCGGCGGATGTATTCCAGTTCAGAATGTTCTGTACACCGGTCGGCCCGTATTTCAAAGGCGGCATCAAGCCTCTGACCATCCGTGTCAGTG
>JALEHL010000144.1 GCA_022770665.1 Bacillota bacterium | reverse complement strand
ACCTCCCGGGAAAGTGCGCTGGAACTGATGCATGGTACAGGCTACATCGATCTGCTGATCCCGCGGGGCGGAGCCGGGCTGATCCGGTCCTGTATCGAAAACGCCAAGGTGCCGTGCATCCAGACCGGCACAGGAATCTGTCATATCTATGTGGATGACAGTGCAGATCAGGAGATGGCCCTGAATATTATAGAGAACGCCAAGGCCAGCCGGCCGTCGGTATGCAATGCAGCAGAAGTGCTTCTGGTCCATCGGGCGATCGCCGATAAATTTCTGCCGAAGCTGGCCCGGCGGCTTGGCATGGAACGTACGGCAGCGGGAAACACGCCGGTGGAACTACATCTGGATCCGCAGGCGGCGAAAGTGATTGACGGAAAGAAAGCCGGGGAAAAGGATTTTGATACGGAATATCTGGACTATAAGATGGGCGTGAAAGTAGTGGACTCTGTGGAAAAAGCGATCGCTCACATAGCAGCCCATTCGACGGGACATAGCGAGGCGATTATTACGGAAACAAAAGCCCATGCGGACCTGTTTACCCGTATGGTGGACAGTGCAGCGGTCTATGTCAACGCATCCACCCGGTTTACCGACGGCGGAGAATTCGGACTGGGATGCGAAATGGGAATCTCCACCCAGAAGCTTCATGCCAGAGGTCCGATGGGACTGCAGGAACTGACCACATACAAGTATATTGTTCACGGCAGCGGACAGATCCGGTAAGCTCGTTTGCGGCTGGAATTGTGCATAGGAAGGCAAAAAAAGTGTTCGAAAACTTTATCATATCACTGGAAGCAGTAGCACCGATGTTCATCATCATGGCCATCGGTGTTCTGTTGCGAAGAAAAAACTTTCTGAATGAGACGGAAGTGAAGAAGCTGAATAAGCTGGTGTTCAACGTGTTCTTTCCGTGTCTCATGTTCAGCAACATTTACGGCGCGGAGATCGGGGATGCGTTTGACGGAAAGCTGATCGCCTACTGCATTGTGATGATTCTGGCTGTCTTTTTCACTGCCATGGCAGTGGTGGTCAGAATCGAACCGGAGAACAAGAACCGCGGCGCCATGATCCAGGCCATTTACCGCAGCAATTTCGTCATCATGGGGATTCCGATCGTGTCCAACATTTTCGGCGGAGAGCAGCTGGCGACAGCAGCCATTGCTGTGACCATTGTGGTACCTCTGTTCAATGTGCTGGCTGTGGTGGTGCTGGAGATTTTCCGCGGGGGAAGCCCCAGCCCGCTTCACATCCTGAAGGAGATTGCCAGAAACCCTCTGATCATCGGTGCGGTGCTGGGTATCCTGACAGTGCCGTTTCATATCGTGCTGCCGGACCTGGTGGAAGATGTGGTCTTTTCGCTGAAAGACGTGGCTACCCCCATGGCACTGGTCATACTGGGCATGTCTCTGAATCTGCGGGACATGGGAGAAGAAAAACGAAATCTGGTCATTTGTGTTCTGGGCCGACTGGTCATCGTGCCGGCGGCAGCCCTGACGGTAGGTGCACTGATCGGCCTGCGGGGCGTATCCTTCGTCACGCTGATTGCGGTATTCGCTTCACCCACTGCGGTTTCTTCCTTTACGATGGCAGAGCAGATGGACAGCAACGGACAGCTGGCAGCCAATGCGGTGGTCTTTTCCTCCGCCCTCGCCAGCCTGACCATGTTCTGCTGGATCTTTCTGTTTAAGAGCCTGGGAACGTTCTGACGCTGCTTCTGCGATTGTTTCTGCCAGATGCAGCTCTACGGAGCGTCGATTGTGCTGTCGGCGCTGCTGTGATATCGTTGTTTCTGAAAGGAGGACTGAAAAACCATGAATATTGAAAAGATCGGAAGCCTGATTTTCACCCTGCGGACGGAAAAGGGCATGACCCAGAAACAGCTGGCAGACGTGCTGGCCATCAGTGATAAAACCGTATCCAAATGGGAGCGGGGCGCAGGGTGTCCGGATATTTCGCTTCTCAGAACATTATGTGATTATTTCGGTGTGGATATGGAAAAGATGCTGGACGGCGAGCTGGCGGAAAACGACTTCACAGGAGGAAACATGAAAAAAAGCAAATTTTATGTTTCCTCCTGTGTGCGGCAATGTAACGGTGGCCACCGGCGATGCATCCATCCGCTGCTGCGGCAGGAAGCTGGAAGCACTGGAACCGGTCAGACTGGGAAAAAAGCAGGCGGCGAACCAATCGTCAGAGCAGGGAGCAGAGAAAGAGAAAGATGCGGACAGATCAGCTTCGCAGTTCCTGAATGAGGGAGCGAAGCTGTTTTTTTGCTTATATTACTGAATTCGGGGCTGCTGTTTCCGAAGCGGCAGCTTTTTCTGTTGTGCGCCCGGGATCTGCGGATGAACCGGCGATCCATGCACCAAAGTGCAGAAAGAATACAGAAATACAATAAAGAGGACCGCCGCCCTAACGGCTATTTTCCGTTAACGCGACAGCCCCCGGCAACAGGAGTGATAAACCCCTGTGAGAACCACCCTCCTGACGGGTGGAAGTGTTTCTTTTTTACTTAGATCTGTGCCAGTGCATGTTCCACATCTTCGATCAGATCGTCGATGTTTTCCAGTCCGACAGAGAGACGGATCAGATCGGCCGGGACGCCGGCAGCTTCCAGCTGCTCATCAGTCATCTGCCGGTGGGTGGAGCTGGCAGGATGCAGGCAGCAGGTGTGGGAATCTGCCACATGGGTTTCTATGCTGGCCAGGGTCAGATGTGCCATGAAGGTTTCTGCTGCAGCGCGGCCGCCTTTCACGCCGAAGCTGATGACGCCGCAGGAACCCTTCGGAAGGTACTTCTGTGCCAGATCGTAATATTTATTGGAAGGCAGGCCCGGGAAATTGACCCAAGTCACTTTTTCATGTCCCTCCAGGAATTCAGCCATCTTCTGTGCATTGCTGCAGTGGCGCTCCCAGCGGACCGGCAGGCTCTCCAGACCGATATGCAGCAGATAAGCGGACTGCGGAGAAGGGGTGGAGCCGAAGTCACGCATGAGCTGCGCCACACATTTAGTGATGAATGCGCCGCCCAGACCGAAACGCTCTGTATACGTCACACCGTGGTAGCTTTCGTCCGGTGTGCAGAGACCAGGAAATTTTTCCGGATATTTCGTCCAGTCGAAATTGCCGGAATCCACGATGCAGCCGCCGATGGTGGAGGCGTGGCCTTCCATGTATTTGGTGGTGGAGTGGGTCACGATGTCTGCACCCCATTCAAAAGGACGGCAGCCTACCGGTGTGGCGAAGGTGTTGTCTACAATCAGAGGCACGCCGTGAGCATGGGCGGCTTTGGCAAACCGCTCGATGTCAAACACGGTCAGTGCAGGGTTTGCGATGGTCTCGCCGAAGACTGCCTTTGTGTTCGGGCGGAAGGCTGCTTCCAGTTCCTCGTCGCTGCAGTCCGGATCGACGAAGGTGAATTCGATGCCCATCCGTGCCATCGTGACAGAAAACAGGTTAAACGTGCCGCCGTAGATCGTGGCAGACGATACGATGTGGTCACCGCAGCCTGCGATGTTGAATACGGAGAAGAAGTTTGCCGCCTGTCCGGAACTGGTCAGCATAGCCGCTGTGCCGCCTTCCATGGCGGCGATTTTTTTTGCCACCATGTCACAGGTCGGATTCGCCAGCCGGGAATACATGTAGCCGTCGGATTCCAGATCAAACAGCTTGCCCATGTCGGCACTGGTGTCATATTTATACGTTGTGCTCTGATAAATCGGCAGCTGGCGCGGTTCTCCGTTTTTTGCCTGATAGCCGCCGTGCAGGGCGATGGTTTCGATGTTTTGCTTTTTCATTGATGCAGAACCTCCAAAGTATTTCAGTTTTCGATTGCGTTTTAAGCTTTACTGATAATGATACCATTTAAAAAGGGAATTATCAAGGTCTTTCCCCTGAAATCCCCCAGGTTTGCAGGAGTTTCACCGAAAGAAGTGAAACCGTGCGTTAGCGTCCCATCATTTTTCCCGCTGCAGCAAATAACAGAAAACAGACCAGGTCCACCAGCACGATGGTGGCTCCTGCCGGCGTGGAGGCTGCAATAGAGATCAGAATTCCCAGTGCGGCGCAGCAGACGGAAACCGCTGCAGCGCAGATCATCACGCCCCGAAAACTTCGGAAGAGACGCATGGCAGACAGCGCTGGGAAGATGATCAGTGCAGATGTCAGCAGGGCACCCACCAGGTTCATTGCCAGAACGATAATGACGGCAGTGACGATCGCGATGATCAGATTGTAGGCGCCGGTATTGACACCGGTCGCCTTGGCGAAAGTCTCGTCAAAGGTAATGGCGAAGATTTTGTGATAAAACAGGATGACCACTGCCAGCACCAGCAGGGACATGATCACGCAGACGGCCACATCGCTGCCGGACAGAGTCAGGATCGAGGTGGAACCGAACAGGGAACTGCATACATCACCGGAAACATTCGACGACGGGGAAAAGAGATTCAGCAGCAGATAGCCCAGTGCCATGGCACCGACAGAAACCATGGCCAGCGCTGCATCGCCTCGGATCCGTGTGTTCTGGCCGTTTTTCAGAAGAAAAACGGCGGTAAGAACGGTGACGGGGAGGACAATCAGCATCTCGTCGGTGATACTGAGAACAGCAGCCACGGCCATTGCCCCGAAGGCCACGTGGGACAGGCCGTCTCCCATGAAGGAATACCGCTTCAGCACCAGCGTGACGCCCAGAACGGAAGAGCAGAGGGCGATGAAAATACCGGCGATGAACGCATACTGCACGAATGGATAGTGCAGATATTCTTCCAGTGTATGAAACAGATCAGTCATCGGTCTCACCTCCTTCCATGCCGGCGATCATGATCGTTGCGAAAGCCTGTCCGATGGAGCTGCGGAGATATTCGTCCCGGGTTCCGAAAAAGAGCGGCTCCTTCGCCAGATGAAGAATATGGGTGGCCTGTCCAAGGGCCTGCGTGATATCGTGGGAGACCATGATGATCGTGATGCCTTCTTCTTTATTCAGTCTGCCGATGATTTCATACATTTCCGCTGCAGCTGCCGGATCCAGTCCGGCTACCGGTTCATCCAGCAGAAGCATTTTTTCCGTGGCGCACAGAGCCCTTGCCAGGAGAACCCTCTGTTGCTGGCCGCCGGAAAGATAGCGGTAGGATGTTCCCGCCAGGTGGGAGATTCCCAGCCGTTCCAGGTTCTTTGCCGCCCGGAGCCGATCCTGACGGGAGTAGAACGGGCGCAGACCGCACCGGGAAAGGCAGCCGGAAAGAACGACTTCCCTTACAGAAGCAGGAAAATCTCTCTGGACATCCGTCTGCTGGGGAAGATACCCGATCTCTGTCGGCTTCAGTCCGTCACCGGTGGTGATGGAGCCGCTCATGACGGGATTTCGCAGATGCAGGATTGTCTTCATCAGGGTGGATTTCCCGGTGCCGTTTTCGCCCACGATGCACAGGTAGTCCCCCTGATTGACTGTAAAATTCAGATTTTTCGTGACCGGCTGGCCTTCAAAACCAAGGGTCAGGTTTTCACAGGTAAGCTGTGCCATAGTTTCCTCCTGTTTATTCTGTCTGCAGGGCCTGTTTCAGAACCTGCAGATTGTTTTCCATGACAGACAGATAGGTGATTCCGGCATCAATGTCTCGCTGCCCCGTGGACTGCATGGAGTTCAGGGTCAGAATCCTGACATCTTTCTCGCCGGAACTGCGGATGACGGTCCGGGCAAAATCTGTTCTGCTGCCTTCCAGCAGGATGACAGAGTGCAGATGATGTGCGGACAGTTCTTCGGATAAAGCGATGATGGTTTCGAAGCTGGCTTCTGTTTCCGCCGAACATCCGGGGAAAGCGGCAAAGCATTTGATGCCGTAATCGCTGGCCATGTAACGGAACGGAAAGCGGTCTGCGAAGAGAAGGACCGGGTCATTTACAGCACGGACCGCTTCCGCATAGCGGCGGTCCAGTGCCGACAGCTCTTCACAGTACTGCTCCAGATTGTACTGATATTCTGCTTCATGGGCCGGATCCAGGCTGCAGACCGCATCTGCGATCGCGCGGCAGGCGTCCCGGGCACAGCGGAGCGAAAGCCAAAGATGCTCATCGTATTCTTCCTCTTCCTCTTCATGGCCGTCCTCATGGGCATGTTCATGATCGTGATGGCTGTCGTGAGCCATTCCAGGCGTAAATTCCTCTTCCAGCCTGCTGACGTGATCCAGCAGCGTCAGAACCTGCGCATCCTTGTTTTCTGCGGATTCCAGCGCAGCCGGAACCCAGCTTTCGGAAAAACCGCCGATGTGAATAAACAGGTCACAGCCTGCGATGCTGACCATGTTGGCAGCCGTAGGCTGGAAACTGTGCATATCTGCTCCCTGATGGTTCAGCAGTGTGACGGTGAATCGGTCCGCCTGATTTCCAAGAATCTGCAGCGTCCAGTCATACTGGGGAAACGCAGTACAGACAATGGAAGGCTTTGCAGCATCTGTTTCTGCATCATCAGAAGGCACGGTGCTGTCTGACGGTGCGGACAGGCGGCATCCGGACAGCAGCAGGCAGAACGCTGCTGCCAGAAGCGGGAGGACGCAGATGCGCCGGACCCTATTTTTCATGGACCTGTCCTTTCTCCGCATCGGTCATGCAGCTTTCACAGATGCCGTAGAGAAGCGTTCTGGTCAGATCCAGTGCGAAGTGATTCTGCCGGGAAATCTCCTCGGAAAGCGCCCTGGAGTTTTCATCACTCATATGAAGCAGCCGGCCGCAGCCGGTGCATTTCATGTGCATGTGACCGTGACAGCTCTGCCCTCCAACGATCTGATACGAAGCCTTGCGCCCTTTTTCACGGCTGAACTGGTGAACCGTTCCTGCCTCCACCAGAGAGGGAAGAAGACGGTAGATTGTACTTTTTCCAGGGTGGCTGACACAGACCGGATCTTCTTCCATGGCGGATACGATTTCATCGATGGTATAGGCCCGGTCGCAGTGCCTCTCCAGAAAAAGGAGAAGTTCTTTTTTCTGTATGGTCTGATAGGTTGCCATTTTCAGCATCACCTTCCTGTAAGTGTATGATTGGATATCTTACCTTAATTTCGGCATCCTGTCAAGGAATTTGAGAAAAATTCCCGAATTCAGGAAGGAAATCTGCACAGATTTTTCGGTCCGGCGAGAATTTCCCTGCAGACAAAGAAGTACCTGCGGGCATCCACACATGTGGTCCATTTCACCAGTGTCAGCTGACCGAAGACCAGTTCCAGGCAGGTGACAGAGCCGGGGTGAACGCAGGAGCCGGTGTTATAGTAAAGGGAAGCGGGGTCCATGGAGAGTGCCGGACGATGGGTATGTCCGGCGATGAGAATTTTTCCGTGCTGTGCCGTCCAGCGTGTCATCCGCTGCTCCGACAGATTTTTTCTGGAGTAATTTTTTGCGGCACTGGTAGGATCGTTGACTCCAGCCAGTTCCAGAGGCTTCCAGAGATAACGGACCATCCAGCGGGCGACCGGCCAGAGCTGGTTGTTCAGAAGATCTGTCTGATGACCGTGGATCAGATGGAGATCTGGACAGCCGTCTTTCCCCTGAAGAATCAGCCCTTCGGAAAACAGTGGGGAAAGGACAGGAAACGCGGCACGACTGGAAAGGGAAAAGCGCTTTGCAGATTTTGCCCGGTCGTGATTGCCCCAGAGGAGAAAGAGACGTCCGGCTTTCTGAAATTCCGTAAGCAGCAGGAAAACATCACTGTGAATCCGGAAGATATCCTGCATTTTCCGGTTTTCCCAGAGTTCATCTCCATCGCCGAGTTCGATACAGGTATAGCCTTCCTGATAATAGTATTTCATGGCAGCCATATACAGGGGCTTGTTCTGAAGGAAACTGTCATTCCAGGTGCCGCATCCCCTGTGGCAGTCGCTGAACAGTGCAATTCTGGGATGGTCGGCAAGAGGAACGGACGGGGCGTCCTGCAGCGCTTTCTCAATCTGCCTGCTGTAAAAATCCATGAGACCACCTCCTGAATACAGAGTATGCGCCGGAAAGGAAAACGGTGAAAAGTGCTGGACAAAACCAGCGCGCAGGGGTATAATGCCTTATGAAAACTGAAGAGGGGGAGCTTGCGAGAAGCAGGCTGAGAGGAAGGTGCGGCCTTCGACCCGGGAACCTGATATGGATAATGCCAGCGGAGGGAAAAGTTTGAAAGAAGAATCGCGGACGCAATCCATTCGGTGCGTCCGCTCTTTATTTTGAAATCATCCTGAAAGAGAAAAACAGGGATGACGTGAAAAGGAGGAAACAATCATGCTGGGAACCTGTCTGGATCAGGTGCGCCGCGTCTGCCCGCTGATCCACAATATCACCAATTATGTAACGGTAAATGATGTGGCAAATGTGCTGCTGGCCTGCGGCGGAAGCCCGATCATGTCGGACGAACCGGAGGATCCGGTGGGAGCCGGTGCCAGCACGCTGCGGCCTAATACGGCTGTCTGCACCATGGGTCTGGCCGGTGAAATCGGCTGGGCACGCATGGAGAAAGGAGACGGCAATTCCACGTACAGAAACCGGATCATTGATGCCATCGATAACATGACAGGAGAGATTCTGGAGAGGGGAGCAAAGTATGAAATTCTCTAAGGAAGAACTGAAAAAAAAACTGCTGCTGTATGCGGTGACAGACCGTCACTGGCTGCAGGAGGGGGAAACCCTGTACAGTCAGGTGGAACAGGCCCTGCGAGGCGGCGCCACCTTCGTGCAGCTGCGGGAAAAGCACCTGGAAAAAGAAGCTTTTCTGGCGGAAGCACGGGAAATCAAAGCGCTGTGCAGAAAATACAACGTTCCCTTTGTCATCAATGATGATGTAGATATTGCACTGGCGGTGGACGCGGACGGCGTCCATGTGGGGCAGGCTGACATGGAAGCCGGCGATGTGCGGGCGAAGCTGGGACCGGACAAGATCATCGGCGTATCGGCCCACACGGTGGAGGAAGCTCTGCGGGCCCAGGAACGGGGCGCAGATTATCTGGGAGCCGGTGCGGTTTTCACCACGGGATCCAAAGATGATGCTGAAGATATGAGCCATGAGATGCTGCAGGCGATCTGCGAAGCGGTAGACATTCCAGTCATCGCCATCGGCGGAATCACCCGAAACAATGTGAAGGAACTATCCGGGCGAGGCCTCTGCGGCATTGCAGTCATCAGTGCTATCTTCGGTCAGCCGGAGATTGAAAAAGCCGCTTCTGAGCTGAAGCAGCTGACGGAAGAAATGGTGACCGGAAAATGATCCGTGGCATGATCTTCGACGTGGACGGCACCTTGCTGGATTCTTCCTATGTGTGGGAAGACGCGGGGGCCAGATATCTGGAAAACCGGGGTATCGCAGCAGAAGAAGGGCTGGGCAGGAAGCTGTTCACCATGACGCTGGAAGACGGCGCACGCTACCTGAAGGATACCTATCATCTGCCGCTGGAAGCAGAGGAAGTGCTGGAAGGCGTGCTGCAGGTGGTGGAGGACTTCTATTATCACGAAGCACAGCTGAAAGAGGGAGCCGCAGACTTCCTCTGCCGGCTCCATGGAAAGGGAATTTCCATGGTCATCGCCAGCTCCAGCAAAAAAGAGCACATTGAAGCGGCACTTTCCCGGCTGGGCGTGCTGCAGTATTTCAAAAAAGTATTCACCTGCAGCGAAGCGGGGGCAGGAAAGGAACAGCCGCGGATCTTTTTCCAGGCAGCAGACTGTCTTGGGGCACATCCTGAAGAAATCTGGGTGGCGGAAGACGGACTGTATGCCATGAAAACGGCCGTAGCCGCCGGGTTCCGCGTTCTGGGCCTTTATGATGAAGGAAGCCGGGAAGACTGGGAAGAAATCCGGAGCACCGCAGACCTTGCGTTAGAAAACCTGAACGGGTTTGATCTATTTTGGGAGAGGGCAGCAGCACGCTGAAACGGCGTGAAGCATGCAGCATTCCCCGCGGCAGATTGGGGGCACCACCTTCTGTCGCGTAAAAAAATTAGTGCAGATGTAAAAAAAATAGAAGCAAGAAAGGAAGCAGAAAATGAGAACAGCATTAACAATCGCTGGAAGTGACTCCAGCGGAGGCGCCGGCATCCAGGCAGATATCAAGACTATGCTCGCCAATGGCGTATATGCCATGAGCGCGATCACGGCCCTGACTGCACAGAATACCACCGGCGTCACGGCAATCATGGACGTAACTCCTGATTTCCTGAAAGAACAGATTGAAAACGTATTCACCGATATCCGTCCGGATGCAGTGAAAATCGGCATGGTTTCCGCCAGCCCTCTGATTGAAACCATTGCGGAAGAACTGAAAAAATTTGATGCGGCAAACATCGTGGTGGACCCGGTGATGGTGGCCACCAGCGGTGCGAAGCTGATCAGCGATGAGGCAGTCGCTACCCTGAAGGAAAAGCTGCTGCCTCTGGCCACAGTCCTGACACCGAACATTCCGGAAGCAGAGGTGCTGGCAGATCTGATGCCAGGCTCCATACGGAATGAAGAGGACATGCTGGCAGCAGCACGGACCATCAGCGAGAACTATCACTGTGCGGTTCTGTGCAAAGGCGGCCATCAGATCAACGATGCCAATGACCTGCTGTACCACGATGGTACATACCGCTGGTTCTACGGCAAGCGCATCGACAATCCAAATACCCACGGCACCGGCTGCACCCTGTCCAGCGCCATCGCCTCCAATCTGGCCAAGGGCTGCGATCTGGAAACTGCGGTGCAGCGTGCCAAGGAATATATTTCCGGTGCACTGGCAGCCATGCTGGACCTGGGGAAGGGCAGCGGACCGATGGATCACGGATTTGCCCTCCATGAGAGCCGCTTCGCAGAGGATCCGGATGCAGGCTGTGACGCAGATGCAGACGGCGATTCGGATGCACACTTCGGAAAGGAGGCTGACCGGTAATGGAAAAGCGTACTTCTTTATTTGACAACGGCCTCATCTGGTTCGGCGCCGGCGTATCCATCGCGGAGATCCTGACCGGAACCTATCTGGCCCCTCTGGGAATGGGAAAAGGACTTGCAGCCATCGTGACCGGCCACATCATCGGATGTATCATGCTGTTTCTGGCCGGCATCATCGGCGGACGGCAGCGTCTGTCTGCCATGGAGTCGGTGAAGCTCAGCTTCGGACAGAAGGGCGGTCTGCTTTTCTCCATCCTCAA
>JALEHL010000126.1 GCA_022770665.1 Bacillota bacterium | reverse complement strand
TTGTGAAGGAACTGATCGAGGAGGGCAGCGAAGAAATCCGCAGCGAAGTCGAGCATCTGATTGCAGGAGGCTTTCTGGAAAAGCCTGTCCATGAAGAGATTACCTACGGAGATATTCATGCTTCAGAGGACAATCTGTGGACCTTCCTGTATTTCACCGGCTATCTGACATCCTGCGGGCAGCGTTTCGACGACGAAACCACGTTTATCCGGCTGAAGATTCCAAATATCGAAGTGAAAACGGTTTATAAAAATACCGTCCTGAACTGGTTCGACAATAAGGTGAAGAACACCGATCTGAAGCCGCTGGTCCGGGCCATAGAGGAAAGCGACTGCGATGCCATGGCAGAGATCATCAGCGGACAGCTGATGGATACCATCCGTTTCTTCGATTATGGAGAAAGCTATTACCATGGATTCCTAGCGGGACTGCTGAAGGCCGCAGGGGGATACCGGATTTTGTCCAACCGGGAGAGCGGGGAAGGACGGACGGACCTGATCATGAAAGAGTCCAGATTCCGGGGACGCGCGGTCATCTTCGAGATCAAGACGGCGAAAGAATTCCGCGAGATGGAGGAAAAGTGCCGGGAAGCGCTGCAGCAGATCGAGGACAGGAAGTACGAAGAAGAACTGCAGCGGGAGGGCTGCCGGGAGATTCTGAAGTACGGAATCTGCTTCCTGAAGAAAGGCTGCATAGTCATGAAAGGCTGACGGAAACACAGGCTGTGGTATATCCACGGCCTGTTGTGTTTTAAATTAATTAACAGTGTGTAATTTTCAATGGTAATATTTCTAAAACAGATGTAGTAAACGGACATGTATTTTACGAAGGGGAAAAGAAGTTGCTTTCAGTGCACCGGAATCTTCATATTACTGATGAATACCAGACGCGGCTTTTCCTTTAACATTGAAACGCCGGACAGGCGATACCGCATTCTGAAAGTTAATAAAGATGGAAGAAACCTGCACAAAAAAATACAGGACATTTTTCCAATTGTGCCTTGACAAGACTTTAAAACTGGTTTATTGTTTTTGTGAATAAAAATGCATTGCAAAGACATGGGATACATGACAGTATTTGTATGCGTATATGCGTAAAGGAGGAGTTCCATTATGGACAGATTAAAAGGTAAGGTTGCAATTGTGACAGGTTCGACCAGCGGTATCGGAATCGGAATTGCGAGACTGTTTGCGCTGGAAGGTGCAAAGGTTGTTATCTGCGGACGCAGAGAGGCAAAAGGACAGGCTGTTGTTGATAAAATCGCGGCAGAGGGCGGTGAGGCCTGGTATCATTTCATGGATATGACGGATACAGACAGTGTAAAAAAACTGTTTGATGATACTGCAGAAAAGTTTGGAAAAATTGATATTCTGGTAAATAATGCGGCGAATGTAGGTCTGAAGGATGGTCGTGTCGATGAGCTGACACTGGAGATGTGGGATGCGATCTTCTCCAGCGACATGCGCGGCACATTCTATGCGACACAGTGCGTGCTGCCGTATATGCAGAAAAATGAGAATGGCGGTTCGATCATCAATATCGGGTCTATGGCATCCTGCGGCGGAGATCTGGGATCTACCGCGTATGCATGCGCCAAGGCCGGTGTGAATATGCTTACTCAGTATACGGCACTGCAGTATGGAAAGCAGAAGATCCGGTGCAACTGCATCCGTCCGGGCCTGATCGTTACTCCGGAGAATGAAGCGAATGTACCGCAGGTTCTGAAGGATATCTTCCTGAACAATATCGATGTGGACCGCTATGGATGCCCGGAAGACATCGGACATCTGTGTGTATATCTGGCTTCCGACGAGAGCAACTATGTGACCGGTCAGATCATGGATGTGGACGGCGGTATGAATTCTCATGTTCCTACCGTTGGCGAGTTTAAGAAAATGAGCTCCCGCACCTGGTAGTGCAATTCGCCTGCCGCGCATTTCTGACGGACAATCTGAAAAATACAGCCCCTCCTTTTTACAGGAGGGGTTTTCTTTTTCGAAAAGGCAGGATGATTTCCGGTGAGTTTCTCCTTGTGCTTACAGGCATATTTTGCTAAAATAGAAAAGGTGGTTTCATACAGGCAGCATGGAAAACCGTTAGAAGGCGGACTGCGCGTATGAAAATCAGAAGAACGGAAACCATATGGACAGCAGGTTTTTCCTGCTGGCAGAAACAGAGAAAGATGAAACGAACCGATGGCGAAGAAAAGAAGCAGACACAGAAGTAAAAAAAAGAGAATCCGTGCCGAATATTATTCCAGAGCAGAACTGACGGCGCAGTATCATCTGACAGACTCCCTGATCAAGAAACATTTTCCTCCTGCAGGACGTGGATGTGAACTTGGACTGGGAAAGGATGACAACCGCCATTACTGGAAAAAGAGTGAAGCGGAGATCATTGCGGAAGATCCGTATTTCCGCAGGGATTTTGCGAAAGTGCAGGCCATGCGGAAGAAGCAGCAGGCACGTACAAATGCAATGCGGAATCTGCTCCTTTCCTATGGCGGAATGGAAATGATCGAGCAGGCGAAAAATATGTACCGCAAAGTCTATATTCATGTAGGTCTGACGAACAGCGGAAAGACTTATGCCGCTCTGCAGGCCCTGAAACGCGCGGACTGCGGGGCCTACCTGGGGCCATTGCGGCTTCTGGCTCTGGAGGTTTTCGACACACTGAACGAGCAGGGAGTCCCGTGTTCCCTGCTGACCGGCGAGGAGCGGATCGATGTGCCGTTCAGCAATAAGGTGGCATCCACAATCGAAATGTGTGACTATCATCAGCATTATGATGTCGTGGTGATTGATGAGGCACATCTGGTTGCGGATCGGGAACGGGGAAGCCACTGGACCAGAGCGATTCTTTCCATTGATACGGATGAACTGCATATCTGCACCGCACCGGAGGGACTGTCCATCATTGAAAGCCTGATTCAGAATACCGGAAGCCGGTATGAGGTGATTCATCATAAACGGCTGACGCCGCTGAAATTTGCGGGTGTTTTTGAAGATCTTTCGCAGGTGGAGCCAGGAGATGCGCTGATCACGTTTTCAAGGAGAGAAGTGCTTCGCATTGCAGCAGAGCTTGAAGAAAAAGGGATTAAGGCCAGCGTGGTTTACGGGGCCTTGCCGCCGCCTTCCAGGAGGGAGGAAGTTCGAAAGTTTGCAGAAGGAACGACTTCCGTCGTCGTTGCGACGGACGCGATCGGAATGGGAGTTTCTCTGCCGATCCGGCGCATTATTTTCTGCAAAACGAAAAAGTATGACGGTGTTTCCACACGGCGCCTGCAGATCAGCGAAGTGAAACAGATTGCAGGAAGGGCCGGCCGATATGGAAAATATGATGTAGGATATGTGCTCACAATGGATACGCCGGAACTGATTGAGGAATGTCTTCGTGAAGATACGCCGCCGGTAACCCATCTGACGATCCCGTTCCCGCAGGAGGCCCTTGCTTCGGATTACTCGCTGCAGGAACTGCTGGAGACCTGGGAGGAACTGCCGGAGATTGAGGGATTCAGCCGGGAAGACATGTGGGAAGCCATGGTGCTGTATCAGGAGATGAAACCGATACCGAAAAAAGCGACGAAAGAAGAAATCTTTTCCTGCATCACCTGTCCGGTGGATGTGAAGTCACCAGAACTGGTCGCCTACTGGAAGACCTGCTGTCAGGCGTTTTTCCGGCGGGAACCGATGCCGCATCCGCAATTTGCTGAAGCAGCAGATCCATCCCTGGAGGACTGCGAGATGCAGTATGCGGCACTGGATGTATACAGCCGGATGCTGAAGCGTGCAGGTGAAAAAGATGAGACAATGAGCGAAAAACTGAAACTTTGTGAAACGATCAATACACTGCTTCTTGCCACGAAGCAGGAGTATCTGCGTAAGTGCAAATACTGTGGCGCACCGCTGCCGCCGGGCTTTCAGTTCAATGTATGTGACCGGTGCTTTCGAAGACCGTCACGGCGGAGAGAGTGGTTCACGCCGGCAAGAAAAGCAGAGCGGATCCTGCCTCCGGATGCAGCGGAGCGGGAATTGCTGCAGGAGCAGTGAAGAAACGGCTGCGGATCCGCAGCCGCTTCTTCACTGGTGCCCGGTTGTTCTGTGTTCTACAGCGTGACCCCGTCTTTCAGTGCCCCCATGATATAGTAGCCGTTTTCCTCGGTACGGGTGTGATATTCCCCGTTTACTGTTGCCATGACTGCATCGTACAGCTCCTGATTCAGAGCTTCCACCTCTTCCGGTGTTTTTGCCGTCAGAAGACGGCCTGCATCGTAGTCGATCCAGTTTTTCTTTCGGGTGGCCAGAGCCGTATTGGAAGCCAGACGGAATGTCGGACCTGCGAAGCCGCACGGTGTGCCGCGTCCTGTGGTGAAGAGGGTGAGGACGGCGCCTGCTGCGATCTGTCCGCTGACACCCGCCAGGTCATTTCCCGGCCCGCTGATCAGAATGAATCCGTTCTTTGTGGCACGGTCACCGTATTTCAGCACTTCCATGACGGCACAGTGTCCGCCTTTCTGGATACAGCCCAGAGATTTTTCCTCCAGGGTGGTCAGGCCGCCGGCCTTGTTGCCCTGTGTCGGATTATCTGCGGCTTTTTCGCCGTATCGTGCGAAATATGCATCGTATGCATACATCATGTCTACGATATCCTGGAAAATGTCCTGACTGGCGGCACGGTTCATCAGAATGTGTTCCGCGCCCATCATTTCCGGAACTTCCGCCATGATCTCGTCGATGAGCCTCATGCCTTCTTCGAACTCGTCTTCTACGTTTTGCAGCGTCAGGGTGCGGATCCGCTTCCTGTCATACTCGCCCAGATAATCGTCCAGTACGGTTGGAATTGCCATTTCACAGCCGTTCGACACCAGAAGAACACCGCCGAAGTTGGCGTTCTTGGCAATGCCCGCGATAATCTTGCAGGTCGTTACCAGATCCTGACCGGTCTGGCTGCAGCCGAACTGCTGGTCGAAAGCGATGACACCGTCAAAGTTCTCTGCAGCAGGGTATTTTTCTTCGGCCATCTTCGCCAGCTTTTTCAGAGGACCGTTGGCACAGAATACGGTGGAGATGATGGCAAGATGATTCCGGATACCGGCACCGGCATCGCCGCGGTCATAACCCATGAATGTATCATCGGAAGAGCCGGGGAAGATGGATACCGGATTGAAATCATACGTGTATTCTTTGGATTTACCCAGACCGGTCACTTCATTATGTTCATGAATCCATTCCCCTTTCCGGATCGGCCTGGAGGCGTAACCAATGATATTATCGTATTTCCGGATCGCTTCACCCTCCTTGAAATCTTTCAGTGCGATTTTATGTGCATTTGGAATGTCGTCGAGAAGAACGATGGACTGACCATCTACAACGACGGCTTCCCCTCTTTTCAGGTCTGCCGTTGCCAGAGCTACGGTATCCTGCGGATATAATTTTATTGCTTTCATTTTTTCTCCTTTTCCCCAAAACGATATGAAATCCGTCCTTAATATTTTAAGCAAAAAACATGCCGGAGACAAGATCAGGGAGCGGAAAAACAGATTTTGCGCAGAATCGGGAAGAAAACAGGGTTTCGACCGTGCAGAACGGTTTCGCAAAATCTTCATAAGGGGCCTTTCTTTCTGAAGCAGAGCTGTATCGTGATGCAAGGACGCATCGGAAGGGACAGCTCAGACGGATAGGGTGAAAGATGTCATGTTTGGACAAGCCGCAAACGGGTAAAATGTAAACATGTACGCAGATACAAAATGGAATCATCTGTAAGAAAGAGGGCAGAAACAATGAGTGAAACGATGGAAGCTTTATTAAACCGCAGAAGTGTTCGAAGCTATAAGCCGGACATGGTGCCAAAGGAAATCATCGACCAGATTGTGAAGGCAGGCACCTATGCGCCGACCGGCATGGGGAAGCAGTCCCCGGTAATTCTGGCAGTGACAAACCGGGAAATCCGTGACAGGCTGTCGGCCATGAATGCGAAGATCATGGGGGCAGAGGAAGGAACCGATCCGTTCTATGGCGCACCGGTGGTTCTGGTGGTGCTTGCGGACAAGTCGATCCCGACCCATGTGTATGACGGCAGTCTGGTTATGGGCAATCTGATGCTGGCAGCCAGCGAGCTTGGCATCGGCAGCTGCTGGATTCACCGGGCCAAGGAAGAATTCGAAAGCGAAGAAGGCAGGGCAATTCTGAAATCACTTGGCATTGAAGGAGAGTACGAGGGAATCGGACACTGCATTCTGGGATATGCAGACGGGCCGGTGAAAGAAGCCGTTCCGAGAAAAGAAAACTACGTTTATTACGTAGAATAGAGAAATATTGAACAGAAAAAAAGAAGGGCAGTAATGCGAAAATGCAAAACTGCCTTTTTCTTTCGGTTTGTGACGTTGTGTTACAGAACCAGGGATGGTGCGGTATAGACGCGTGCGCCCAGTTCGCTATCCAGCATGTACAGGCTCTTCGGATCGCCGCCGAACAGTTCGAATTTCTTGATCAGTCCTTCGGCATTGGTTTCTTCCTCGCCCTGTTCCTTGACGAACCAGTCCAGGAACTGCATGGTGCGGAAATCCTTTACAGAGTATGCTGCATCATAGATGGCGTGAATCAGGCTGGTCACATACTGCTCATGCTTCAGGCCTTCTTCCAGAACCACTTTCGCGCTGGTCAGAGCAACTGCCGGTTTGTCGATGGCATCGAGGACAACCTTTTCTCCGTTGTTCTGCAGATACTGCATGAACAGTAACGCATGATCCCGTTCTTCCTGTGCCTGGATCTTATACCAGTTGCCGAAGCCGTCCAGCCCCTCGTCATAATAGTAATTGGAAAAATCCAGATACAGATAGGCGGAATAGAATTCCTTGTTTACCTGCTGATTCAGCAGTTCTACGACTTTTTTGTCAAGCATTGTTATGTACCTCACTTTCTTTTTTTGCAAAATCCCTTTTTCTGACTTTCTGTGAAGGCAGATGTTTTCTCTGGCGCGGACCAGCTCGATGGCTTCTTTCCCGGTCAGATGATCAATGGAAATCTCCCTTCCGCATTTACATTGCTGCGAGCACTTCGTTCATGATCTGTTCCAGTGTCTCACGGCATCCGCCGCATTTGTTTCCGGCGTTTGCAGCTGCACAGAGGTCTTTCAGATTGCTGATATGCTGTTCGCGTACTATATCTTCAACTTCCCCGCGCGTCACTTTCCGGCAGGGACAGACGACGTAGTCTCTGGATGTTTTATCTGTTGCCATTCTCAACCCTCCTTTATATAGAAAGTATACCACATTTTCACGAAAAACACACGAAGAAAATCGTATTTCCCTGTTTCGAACAAGGTTGCTGTGTGGTAGAATAGTAATACTGGCCGGAGCATGTAAAAACTTCGGCTGCGGGAAATTCTGAAGAAAAGAGATGAACAGTATGATTAAAGTAGATATTTTTTCCGGTTTTCTTGGGGCCGGCAAAACCACGCTGATCAAGAAGCTGATCGAAGAGGCATATAAAGGGGAAAAGCTGGTTCTGATCGAGAATGAATTCGGAGAAATCGGTATTGACGGAGGTTTCCTGAAAGATTCCGGTGTTGAGATCAATGAAATGAATTCCGGCTGCATCTGCTGCAGCCTGGTAGGAGATTTCGGCCGTGCACTGCAGCAGGTTATCGATCAGTTTGAACCGGAACGGATCCTGATTGAGCCTTCCGGAGTAGGGAAACTGTCCGATATTATTGATGCGGTGGAAAATCTTCACCTGGATCATGTGCAGCTGAACGGCTTTACTACCATTGTCGATGCCAAGAAAGCAAAGATTTATATGAAGAACTTCGGCGAATTCTTTAATAACCAGGTGGAGCATGCCAGTTCGATTGTGTTAAGTCATACGGCAGGCATGGATGAGGACAAGCTGTCAAAGACAGTGGAAATGCTGCGGGAACACAATCCTCATGCCACAATTATTGCTACAGACTGGGATAAGCTGAGCGGAAAGCAGATCCTGGATGCCATGGAAAAGAAGGATACTATCGAGGAGGCCCTGCATCATCTGGAAGAAGAGCATGAACATCACCATGAACATGAGCATGAGCACGAGCATCACCATGAACATGAACATGACCACGACCATGAACACGAGCATGAACACGAGCACGATCATGATCATGACTGCTGCTGCGGTCATGACCACGACCATGAGGGACATCACCATGCAGATGAAATCTTTGACAGCATCGGTGTGGAAACAACGAAAAAGTTCACGAAAGAGCAGATTACGAAAGCACTGGAAGCGCTGGAAGATGAAAAGACTTACGGTCAGATTCTCCGTGCGAAAGGAATTGTGGAAGCGGAAGACGGCAGCTGGATCCACTTCGATTATGTGCCGGGTGAACCGGATGTGCGTTCCGGCAGTGCAGGCATCATCGGCCGTCTTTGTGTGATTGGAGCCGGCGTGGATCAGGAAAAGATCCATCAGCTCTTTGCGGTATAGGGGTGTATCAGCATGATGAGTATGAATGAGATGAAGAATCAGGGCGCCGCGCAGAAGGAGATTCCGGTTTATCTGTTTACCGGATTTCTGGACAGCGGCAAGACCACATTTATTCAGGGAACGCTGGAAGACCCGGCATTTCAGACCGGAGAAGAACGTACGCTGCTTCTGCTTTGCGAAGAAGGAGAAGCAGAATATCACCCTTCAAAATTCGCGGCAGAAGGTGTGAAGATTGTTACGATTGAAGAGGAAGAGGAACTTACGACAGCCTATCTGGCCCAGATGGAGCAGGAATACAGAATCGACCGGGTGATTGTGGAGTATAACGGAATGTGGATGCTGGATCAGTTCTATGGAGCGATGCCGCAGAACTGGGTGGTCTACCAGGAAATGTGCCTGGAGGATGCGACAGTATTTCTGACATACAATGCGAATATGCGCAATCTGGTTTTCGACAAGCTGAAATCCGTAGAAACCGTGGTGTTCCGCCACTTTACCCGGGATATGGACAAGATGGAATTCCATAAGATTGTCCGGGCTGCCAGCCGTCGGGCTGAGATTATCTACGAATACGGCGAAAATGATGTGGAATTCGATCAGATTGAAGATCCGCTTCCGTTCGATCTCAATGCCCCGGTCATTGAAGTGCAGGACAGAGATTATGCTCTCTGGTACAGAGACATCACCGAGGAAGAACCGAAATATTACGGCAAGAAGATCCGGCTGAAGGGAAGAAGCCTGCTGGGCGGCGGACTGGAAAAGGACGAGTTTGTTATCGGACGGCATATCATGACATGCTGTGTGCAGGATATTCAGTTCGGCGGAATGGTGGCAAAATATGACAAGGCACAGACTCTCGAGCATGGCGGATGGGTAATCATTACTGCAGAAATCCGGAAAGAATACAATAAAATGTATGAGAGTGAAGGACCGGTATTTTATGTAACAGAACTGGAGAAGTGTGAACCTCTGGAAGATGATGTGGCAACCTTTTTCTGAGATCCGCATCCGGAAATAATAAAGAAAGCCCCGTCCAGGAATAATCCGCAGGAAGGGGCTTTTGCTTTTCTTTAAATGATGCTGTGAGATCAATCAGGTCCCGGAAGAAGGAATATATGGGAGGATGCTTCCGGCAACTTTATTGACGGGCATGGTCTGCAGGATGATCCGTCCGGGACCCTTCACCACGGTATTGAAAATCCCTTCTCCACCGAAGAGTGCATTCTTCACGCCGGGTACACTGACGATTTCCATGGAGCAGGTTGCATCCATCATGGCCAGATATCCGGTATCCACGATCATGGACTGGCCTTTTTCCAGTCTGTATTCCACGGCATAGCCGGCGATTTCCACGAATGCGGTGCCGCGGCCGGACAGACGCTGCATAATGAAGCCTTCTCCGCCGAACAGGCCGGCACCGAATTTCTTCTGGAAGAAGACAGGCAGCTCAACGCCTTCCTCTGCTGCCAGAAATGCACTTTTCTGCACGATGACATCTTCACCCGGCACGATTTTTCAGGTCACGGATTGAGCCAGGAAAACAGGAAGCAAAGGCAATCTCCCCGGGACCTCCCTGGGCGGTGTAGCGGTTGAGAAAGAGCGTATCGCCGGACAGCATGCGGCCGAACATTTTGCCCAGACCGCCGCCGCTGGTGGTCTGCATTCTCATGTTGGGGCTCATCCAGCTCATGGCGCCGCCTTCCGTAATCAGTGTTTCACCTGCCTCCACATTGCAGATGACAGCCGGAAGGGGTTCGCCGAGAACCGTATATTTCATAATCTCATGTCCTTTCTGCGGAGAAATATTCCGCGATACAGCGTGATTCTTTTCTTTCGTTATACTACAATTACTTTAGAGTGTAAAAGAGTTTTCGAAAGATTCCCATCGGAAAGAGACTGCGATGACCGTCGGGGCTGCCGGATGCTTCTTCAGAAAAAACGGGAAGCTCTTCCGGATGTTCCAGATAGTACTGCTGGACAGAAACAGGACGGCTGTTTTCGGAGCGGACACGGATATAATTTCCGTCCGGCATCAGACGGCGCGCTTTCACATTGTCGGAAAGAAGTACCTGAAGATAGCGGTTGAACCAGCTGTGAATCTCAGGATCTTCCACCGGACAGGCGACTTCAACCCGGCGTGTCTGATTGCGTGTCATGATGTCAGCCGAAGAAATATAGATCTGCTGATGCGTGCCGGTTCCAAAGGAATAGATCCTGGAATGTTCCAGGAACCGTCCGACAATACTGGTAACTATGATATTTTCTGTTTTTCCTGGAACCCCGGGGATCAGGCAGCAGATGCCCCGTATGATCAGATCAATCTGCACGCCTGCACAGGATGCCTCCTCAAGCTTGTCAATCAGTTCGCGCTCCGTGACGGCGTTGGCTTTAATGATGATCCTGCCCTGGGAACCTTTCTCGATCTCTCTGTCGATGGCTTTCAGGATACCTGGTTTCATGTCGGCAGGTGCAGCCAGCAGCTTTTCATGGCTGGCACGCAGATTCCCCACCAGCATATGAAGCCGTCCGGTCCGTAGATGATTTTACATCCTGCTTCGTCCAGTTCCTGAGCCCAGTCTATGTTGTTTTTCTCATCAAAACGTGCACGAAGTTCTACAACCACGGTGACGTCTTTTCCATTTTCCGCGGCCATGCATAAAGCCTTGGCCACTGCGGATTTTTTTGCCAGCCGGTAGATGGTGATGCGTATGGACTGTACCTGAGGATCAGCTGCCGATTCCCGCCGCAGCTCATTCTGCCGTGGCGTATATATCCGGCGAGTCCCGCCGTTTCTTTTTTGGAAAAGAGCAGCTCAAAAGTACCATCTTCAAAGGTGTTATAAACTGACAGACGGATGGTATTGGAGCCTACATCGATAATTGCTGTTTTCATTTGATTCATACCTCCACCTTCATTTTACAGCGAAAATATTATGGACATGCGGGCGGCGGATTAAATCTGCGTTAAATCTGTTTTTTTTCTTGCAGATATTTTCATCAATGGCTATAATAAAGTTTAAGGAAAAGAGAAAAATACATTATATTTTGAAGCGCAGGAAGCGCGGAAGGGAGACACGAGAATATGCGAAAGACGAAAATTGTCTGCACGCTGGGACCGGCATCCTCAGAAGACGACATCATGCGGCAGATGCTGCTGGCAGGCCTGGATGTGGCCAGAGTGAACTTTTCCCATGGCGATCATGAGGGCCATGGAAAGGTGATTGACAGGTTCCGCAGGGTGCGGGACGACCTGGGGAAGGCGGCAGCCGTCATGCTGGATACGAAGGGACCGGAAATCCGTACCGGTAATTTCAAAGAGGGAAAAGTCATGCTGGAGGCAGGCCAGCTCTTCACTCTGACATCGAGAGATGTTGAAGGAGACTGCAGCTGCTGTTCCATTACATACAAAATGCTGCCGGCGGAAGTGAAAGAGGGGGATGTCATCCTGATCGATGATGGAAAAATCCGCCTGACAGTGAAAGAAACGACTGCGGAAGATATCGTCTGTACCGTGATGAATCCGGGCCCGGTCAGCAATCACAAGGGAATCAATGTGCCGAAAGTGCGACTTTCCATGGACTATCTCAGCCCGGCAGATAAATCCGATTTGCTTTTCGGAATTGAAAAAGATGTAGACTATGTGGCAGCTTCCTTTGTGCGAAAGGCGGACGATGTCAGAGATCTGCGCCGTTTTTTGGATCAGAACGGAGGCCAGCAGATCAGAATTATCAGCAAAATTGAAAATCTCGAAGGCATTGAAAATTTCGAGGAGATTCTGGATCTGTCGGACGGAATTATGGTTGCCCGAGGCGATATGGGTGTAGAAGTGGAATTTGAACGCCTTCCAGGTATCCAGAAGCGATTCATCAAGCGCTGTCAGCAGAACGGGAAAATCGTGATCACGGCGACGCAGATGCTGGAATCTATGATCTCAAGTCCGGTGCCGACCCGTGCAGAAATTACGGATGTGGCCAATGCAGTGTTTGATGGTACTTCGGCGGTCATGCTTTCGGGGGAGAGCGCTATGGGCAGCTATCCGGTCGAAGCGGTGAAGGCGATGGCGAAAATCGCAAGGCAGGCGGAGCATGATGATCCGCGTTTCCTTCCGGGGAATGGAGGTATCTGGCATGAAATGAATGCGGAGGATACAACCAATGCGGTAGGGCATGCCGCCTGTACACTGGCGAAGGACATCCGGGCATCAGCGATCATGGCAATCACGAAGACCGGTTATACAGCGAGCCGTATGAGCAAGTTCCGCCCTTCGATCCGCGTGATTGCAGCAACACCCCACGAGAAAACCTTTCACCAGCTGGCGCTGGTATGGGGGGTGCAGCCGCTGATGGTTGAGAACCTGCAGAATGTGGATGTACTGATTTATCGCTGCCTGGAAGAAGCAAAGAAGCAGGGACTGCTGTCTGCCGGAGACAAGGTGGTCATCAGTGCCGGCGTGCCGCTGGATGTGCCGGGGAATACCAATATGATCCGCGTGGAGAATGTATAAAAGGCAGATAATAGTGAACAGAAGAGTGGTCTGAAACTGTAAGCGACAGGATTCAGGCCGCTTTTTTTTGCACTTGTGAAACGGCAGCCTGTGCATACCGTTTCTATCTTCCAATGTGCAGAATGGAGTTTCTTATCACAGTCTTGACAAAATATTTTTGAAAATGCCTTGACTTTCCACCTGGTGGAAGGTATAGAATCATGCCACAGGAGGTAAGAGATATGCTGGAAATCAGGAATTTAACGAAAACCTATAAAGGGGGAAAGCGGGCGGTTGACAATCTGAGCCTGCAGGTGGAAGCCGGAGATATCTGCGGCTTCATCGGACATAATGGAGCGGGAAAGACGACCGCAATTAAATGTATCGTGGGGATCCACGATTTTGATCAGGGAGAGATCAAGGTGGACGGAGTTTCTGTCCGGGCAAACCCGATGTACTGTAAATCGGTGCTGGCCTACGTGCCGGATAATCCGGATCTGTATGAGTATCTGACGGGGATTCAGTATCTGAATTTCATGGCGGATATTTTCGGAATTCCGGAGGATGTGCGGCAGAAGAGAATTGAAAAAGAGGCTTCGGATCTGGGATTGCTGGCAGCGCTGGGCGATCTGATTTCATCCTATTCTCATGGTATGAAACAGAAGCTGGCGCTGATCGGTGCGCTGATTCACAAACCAAAGCTGCTGATCCTGGATGAACCTTTCGTGGGGCTGGATCCTGCCGCTTCCCTGATGCTGAAACAGAAAATGCATGAACTGTGTGCAAACGGGTCTGCCGTATTCTTTTCCACCCATGTGCTGGACGTGGCGGAAAAACTCTGCAATAAAGTGGTGATCATTAAAAACGGACGGCTGGTAGCAGCCGGAGATGTCGGGGAACTGACCGGGGGTGCGTCCCTGGAGTCTGTATTCATGGAGGTGGCCTGCGATGCTGAAGCAGATTCGATTTCTTAGCCGCATCCAGCTGTGTAATCTGCTTGGGCTGAATGAAATCCGCCATACGAAAGACAAAAGCAGAAGGATGCGTTATCTGGGACTGGCGCTGGCTTGGCTGGTGGTGGGGGGAATGATGTGCGCATATATTGTGATGCTGTCCTTCGGTCTCACGGAGATGGGAATGGGAGAAATCGTACCGGTGTATCTTTCTGCAGTGTGCAGTCTGGCGATCCTGATCTTTACATTTTTTAAAGCAGGAAGTGTGATTTTTCCTGTGCATTCCTATGAGATTCTGGTTTCACTGCCGGTATCTCAGACAGCCATCGTGATCAGCCGTTTTCTGACCATGTATGTGTCCAATCTGCTGCTGTGTCTTCTGATTATGATACCTGGAATGGCGGTGTATGCGCTGAAGCTTCATCCGTCTTTGGGATTTTATCTTTACGGAATTCCGGGTATGATTCTGCTTCCGCTGCTTCCGCTGACACTGGCAACTGCGGCAGGAGCCGGAATCACTGCGGTCACCAGCAGAATGAAACATAAAAGTCTGGCTGCTTCCGGTCTGATGATTCTGATTATGATCTGTGTTCTGGCAGTCAGTATGCAGTGGAGCGGGGAGCAGGGCGAGATTACAAAAGAAATGCTCATAAACTTTGCGGACATTATGAAAGAAAAAGTCGGCCAGATCTATCCGCCTTCCATCTGGTTCGGAGAGGGGATAACCAGCGGAAATACCGGTGCATTTCTCCTGTTTGCAGGGGTATCTGCCGGTACATTTCTGGTTCTGGTTCTTGTACTGCAGCACTGGTTCCTTCCAATCTGCACAGCACTGCATGCGGTGGTACGGAAAAATGATTATCAGATGGGGAGACTTCGTGCCGGTTCAGTGACCGCTGCGCTGTGGAAGAAGGAAATCAAAAGATATCTGGCATCCACGATCTATCTGAGCAACACGGTGGTAGGCTATCTTCTGATGGTTCTGGCGGCGGCAGCATTGCTGTTTGCAGGACCGGAAAAGCTGGAAGCCATGCTGGGCCTTCCCGGCCTGGTGAGCAGCATGCTGCCTCTGCTGCTGGCCATGACGGCATCTATCATGCCAGTCACATCGTGTGCCGTGTCCATGGAGGGAAAGCAGTGGTGGATTCTCCAGTCGCTTCCGGTCCGAGGAAAGGAGATATGGGACGGAAAGATTCTGCTGAACCTGACGGTGGCACTGCCATGCTGGGCGACAGCCGTGATTCTCAGTTTTCTGGCTTTGCATCCGTCTCCTGCAGAAGGCTTCTGGATTGCGGTCATTCCACTGGCCTATATCCTCTTCACATCCGTCCTGGGGATTGCCGTGAATCTGGCTATGCCGATCTTCGACTGGGAAAGCGATGTACGTGTGGTAAAGCAGAGTGCGTCTACCATGGTAACCATGCTGATCGGCATGGTCAGCGCAGCAGTCCCTGCGCTGGTTCTCTTTTTCGCCGGCATGGAGTACCGGACGGTGGTATACGGTGCGGTGACTGCTGTCATTCTGGCTGCTGCAGGTGTGATTTACGGGATGATCTGTCGGAAGGATACCTGCACAATGTAAATCCGTCAGTGTGAAATCTGTCAGTCCAGAAAATCTGCTACCAGATATTTCATGCCCTTGCCGCTTTCCACGAAAGGAAGCTGAATGATGGAGTGGCTCGGTTCCGAATTTCCTTCCACCAGGCAGGCCCCGTCCTGTGTGATGGCCACGTCCCAGCCAACCATACCGGCGCCGCCGGTTTTCTCAGAAGCCAGGCGAAGGGCTGCTTTTTCGGTGACCGCAAGGACCTTTTCCCAGTTCGGAAGCTGGAATCCCAGGGTTGCAAGACCGGAAACCGGGTGCAGCGGATAGTGGTTTCCGTCCAGGTCGATGGCGTCCATGCAGGTGATGCCGGTTTTCGTATCGACAGAGGCGATGATACCGCCGGCGTGGAAGTTATCCACCAGATCTCCACGACCCATGCGGAAACCGGCGTATACATGGTGGCATTCCGGGTTCCCGTCTTCATCAGCATCCACGATGGTCAGAACACGGACTGTATTCACAGAGCCTGGATTGAAAGCCGCGATATCCGGGTGCTGCACGATGCACTCCTCGCAGATCATCTTTTTTCTGCTCATGAGATCCTCGTAGACAGCCTGCATGTCGGGATAGTCTGCGAAGCGGATCCGGACAATGCCTTTCCCCTGGGTGGAGGAAAGAGGTTTGCAGATGAGCTGGTCCAGCCCGTCACATTTTGCGCAGAAATCTTCGAAAGAAAGATCCCGGTTCAGAAACCAGACGCGGCCGAAGAGATCGTCAAATTTTTCCGCAAAGCGGCCCTTCTGCAGCAGCGTCTTAATGGCAGCCGGATCGGGATTGTATTTGAAAGAAAGAGTTTCAAATACGCCCAGGGTGAAATATTCCTGCTGTTCTTCCTCCGTCCGCTCGTAAAGGCGGAAACGATAGTAGTCTTTATAGGAACTGCCGCAGTTCTTTCGCGCCTGCCGCATCTTTTCTTCTGCGCCCAGACGGCTCCAGCCGGTGGCTTCCATGACTGCTTCGATGGCATGTTCTGTTTCTGCCGCGTTGCGTGCCTTCGCGGCAGCTGCATTTTTCCGGACCTGCGCCATCTGCGTTTCACTGCGGGTCCAGAGCCGTTTTTTTGCATAATATTTATAGGAAATGCCTTCTTTTTTTGCCTTTTTCATGGCGGCCACAGTTTCTTCCCGGGTCCAGCCGGAGGCCTGACATACATAGTCGATATACTCCTGGTCTTTCATGCGCTTGCGGAAGAAGCGCTCCGGAAAGTGTACAATGTAGCTGATGGAATCTTTCAGCGGCATGATATTCCTCCTTATCTGCTCTTTAAGCTGAAAAGAGCTGCCACAAGCGGGTGACAGCTCTCGGATCTGTAATAGCAATATCGCGTGAACTTGTTTTTCGCCGAAGCGCGTAATTCCTTATGCCTCCGGGGTTTCCGCCGCACTGGAGGCGGCTTCATTTTCTTTCAGGAGTTTTTCGTACTCGGCGAAAATTGCATCCTTGATCTTGTTTCTCGTTTCGGATCGAAGCGGATGTGCAATGTCTCTGAAATCGCCTTCACCCATTTTTCGGCTTGGCATTGCCACGAACAGCCCGTTCTGCCCTTCGATGATCTTGACATCGTGGACAACGAATTCATCATCAAATGTAACAGAAACGATCGCTTTCATTTTCCCCTCATCGCTTACCTTACGAATTCTAACATCAGTAATCTCCATAGCTTTCCACCTTTCTCGCATTCTACTACAGTATCTTGATTATAAACCATAATTCTCCATTTAGCAAGGCGATTCAACGTTTTTTCATTTAATACAATATTTCTGTCATTTCTCTGAAGAAAATGACGATACTTTCTCTTTGCTTTAGGCCAAGAGTATGGTACAATATAAAAGAACAAGTCTGTCCATCTGTTTTTTTGTGGACAAAATCCTCGTTTCGAGGTATCATTTTAATCTGGAGGCGAACACAGACATGATTAACCTATCTGAGTTTCAGAATATACACTGTATCGGGATCGGCGGCATCGGTCTTTCCGCAATCGCGGAGATTCTCCTTGACAGGGGATATACGGTGACCGGTTCCGATATGAAAGAATCTGATATCACATCGCATCTGGCACAGAAAGGTGCCAGAATCTTTATCGGCCATAGAGCGGAGAATGTCGATCATGCGGATCTGGTGGTGTATTCCGCCGCGATCGGTCATGACAACCCGGAACTGGTGCGTGCCGCCGAACGCGGTGTACCGGCAGTGACCCGGGCAGTGCTGCTGGGCACCCTGATGAGCGAATACGAGAACAGTATCGCGATTTCCGGAACCCACGGCAAGACGACAACGACCTCTATGGTTTCTTTAATTCTTGAGAAGGCATCACTGGCGCCGACGATTCTGGTCGGCGGCAATCTCTCGGAGATCGGAGGCAATGTAAAGGTTGGAAAAAGCAGGTATTTCGTTACAGAAGCCTGCGAATACATGGACAGTTTTCTGCAGCTTCGGCCGAAGATCGAGATCATCCTGAACATTGACTCGGATCATCTGGACTATTTCAAGGATATTGATCACATTGTCAGCTCCTTTGACCAGTTTGCCGGACTGGTGCCGGAAAACGGATTTATTGTGGCTTATGATGCGAATCCGTTTGTAAATAAAGTGATTCAGGGGCATTCTAATGTCGTGACTTTCGGTCTGAATGGAAACTGCGACTACAGCGCGGCGGAGATCCGTTTCAATGAGAGCGGAATGCCTTCTTTTGTTGTGATGAGCGGCGGTGAGCCTCTGGCGAAGGTGCAGCTTTCTCTGCCGGGAGAACATAACATTCTGAATGCGCTTGCTGCGTTTGCATGCTGTCATACCCTTGGAGTGGATGCAGCACTGATTGCGGAAACACTGCAGATGTTTCATGGAACGCAGCGTCGTTTTGATCTGATCGGAACGACAGCGGAAGGCGTAAAGATCGTAGATGACTACGCACATCATCCGACCGAGATCCGTGCAACGTTAAGCGCATCGCAGAACGTGCCTCATAATCGTCTCTGGTGCCTGTTCCAGCCGCATACGTATACCAGGACGCTTGCACTGTTTGATGAATTCGCGGACGCGTTTGAGAAGGCGGATATCCTGATCCTGGCTGAAATTTACGCAGCACGGGAAAAGAACATCTACAAGATCTCTTCCGCACAGCTGGCGGAGCGGATTAAGGAACGTCATCCGGATAAAGAAGTACTGTTTATGCCGGATTTTGCGGATATGGCAGGGTATGTATCGCAGCATGCGCGGCCGGGCGACATGGTGATTACCATGGGTGCTGGCGATATCTACAAGGTCGGGGAAATGATTCTGGACAGATAATGGAGCAGGAGGAAAGAATGGAATCCGAAGCGTTGAAAGCTTATAAACAGCAGGAAGAAAAAAGAATGGAGATCAACCTGCGGCATCTGGAAAACGGGGTGCTCTTTACGGATCTCAGAACAGCTTATATTGAGGAAAGTGTGAAAATCGGCGCAGGAACCCGCATCGGACCCTGTGTCACCCTCCGGGGAAATACAGCGATCGGAGAAAACTGTATCATCGGGCAGAACAGCAGGATTGAAGACTGCTTTATCGAAGACGGTGTGGAAATTCAGAGTTCTGTGCTGCTGGACAGCAGTGTGGGAAAAGATACGAAAATCGGACCGTTCGCCTATCTTCGCCCAGGAAGCAGGGTGGGAAAAGGCTGCAAGGTCGGAGATTTCGTGGAAATGAAGAACTCCAGCTTCGGCGATGGCTCTAAGGCATCTCATCTGACATATATCGGTGACGCAGATGTGGGAAGCGGAGTGAACTTAGGTTGCGGCGTAGTTTTCGTGAACTACGATGGAACGAATAAATACAGGTCCACGGTGGGAGATGATGCCTTTATCGGCTGCAACAGCAACCTGGTGTCCCCTGTCACTGTGGGCGCCGGCGCATACATCGGTGCAGGCAGTACTGTGACCGAGGATGTGGAGGCGGATGCTCTGTATATCGCCAGATCCAGAGGTGTGACGAAACAGGGCTGGGTTTCCCGAAAGGGGATCCTGAAAAAGAAAGAAAAAAAGTAACAGGAAAAGCGCAAAAGAAAGAAGAGGTACGAAACAGTGAGAAGCGGAGTGTTTGCTGATTACAAAATTTTTGCAGGAAATTCGAACGACGAGCTGGCACAGGAAATTGCAGGTATTTTAGGGAAACCGCTTGGAAGAGCAACCGTCACCAAGTTCAGTGATGGTGAAATATCGGTAAATATCTGGGAATCCGTCAGAGGTCTGGATATTTATATCATCCAGTCCACCTGTAATCCGGTCAACGATAACCTGATGGAACTGCTGATCATGATCGATGCAATGAAACGTGCATCGGCGGGTAGAATCAATGCAGTGATTCCATATTACGGCTATGCCCGTCAGGACAGAAAAGCAAAAGCCAGAGATCCGATCACAGCCAAGTTGGTTGCTGATCTGATCATTGCAGCCGGTGCGGACCGTGTCGTTACGATGGACCTTCATGCGAACCAGATTCAGGGTTATTTCGATATTCCGGTGGATCATCTGCTCGGTATGCCGATTCTGGCAAAATATTTCATTGAAAAGAATCTGGAGGATGTGGTTGTGGTTTCTCCGGACCACGGTAGCGTGACCAGGGCAAGAAATATGGCAGAATTCCTCAACTGTCCGATTGCGATTATCGATAAAAGACGGCCGGAGCCGAACAAGAGCGAGATTATGAATATTATCGGAAATATTGAAGGAAAGAACTGCATCATCATCGATGATATGATTGATACAGCGGGAACCATCTGCAATGCAGCCAACGCCATCAAGGATATGGGAGCCAAAGCCGTATTTGCCGGGGCGACCCATGCGGTATTATCCGGGCCTGCTGTGGAGAGACTGGAGGCCTCTGCCATCGAAGAGCTGGTCCTTCTGAACACCGTACCTCTGGCGGAAGAAAAGAAACTGGAAAAGATGAAATTCCTCTCTGTGGCACCGCTTTTCGCAGAAGCGATCAGCAGAATTTTCACTAACGGCTCGATCAGCGTGCTGTTTGACTGACCGGACACGCCGGAATCAGAAATAATACAGGAGAAAATAAGGAATGTACATTATCGCAGGGCTTGGAAATCCCGGGAAAAAATACGAAAATACGCGGCACAATATGGGGTTTATCGCCATTGACCTGCTGGCAGAAGAATATGGAATACAAGTGGATAAACTGAAATTCAAATCCCTGGTCGGCGAAGGCAGAATCGCCGACCAGCGGGTTCTGCTGATGAAGCCGCAGACCTATATGAATCTCAGCGGCGAGGCGATCCGTGATGCGGTGAATTTTTACAAAATCGATCCGCAGGAGCTGATCGTGATTTATGACGATATTGATATTCCTGCTGGCACATTCCGGATCCGCAAGAAAGGAAGCGCCGGAACACATAATGGTATGCGTTCTGTCGTTTACCAGCTGCAGACGGATCAGTTCCCAAGAATCCGAGTGGGGATCGGCACAGAGAAACCGGTAGATCTGATTCATTTTGTGACCGGCGGTGTGTCCGGCGAAGAGCGAAAGCTGCTGGAGGGCGCACTGGAAAAATCCGCGAAAGCAGCTGCTGCCATTGTGGAAAAAGGCATCGAGAAGGCCATGAATGAATATAATGTAAGACCGAAGAAGGAGAAACCGGAATGATCAACATTTCAGGAATTTCTGAAAGCAGAGTCGCTCCCGTAGCTGCGTACCTGTCAGGAAAAGGCCAAAGCCTCATGATCGTACCCACGGAAACAAGGGCAAAGAGAATGGCTTCGGACCTTTCTTTTTTTGCAGAGGACAGGGAAATTTACGTACTGGCGGCAGAGGAACACGTTTTTCTGAAATATGAAGCCAGAAACCATGATCAGTCCATGGAACGGCTGAAGGTATTGAAGGCGCTGCGGACCGGAAAGCCCGTTACCGTGATTGCGCCGGTTTCTGCTGCCATGAAAAAAATGGTTCCGCACGCATACTTCGAAGAAAAAGCAATCCGGATCCGCCTGGGCGATGAGCTTGATATGGAGCAGGTGAAGGTCCAGCTCCTGCAGATGGGATATGAACGAACGGGCGTGGTGGAAGGCCGCGGACAGTACAGTATACGGGGCGGCATTCTGGACATTTTCACACCGGACGGGGAGTACCCGTATCGTATTGAACTGTTCGGAACAGAAGTGGATTCGGTCCGTACTTTCGACATTGATACGCAGCGTTCTGTTGAAAACCTGAAATACGTCGAAATCTATCCGGCGGAGCAGATTTTGCTGGAAAAGGGTCTGTTTGAAAAAGCTGGAAGCAGGGTCAGGAAGGAGTATTCCGCCGCAGCATCCAGACTGGAGAAAAAGAACGGGGAAGCGGCTGAAAAACTGCGGAAAAGACGGGATCAGCTCTGTGAATATATCGACCAGAAATCTAACGTGCAGCTTCTGGAAAATTACCTGCACTATTTTTTCGAAAAGACAGAATATCTCTGGGATTATCTGCGTGACGGCATGATTCTGATTGATGATCCGGACCGGATCTATGAGACGCTGGATCTGCAGTGCCGGGAAATGAAAGAAGATTTTCAGGTACTTCTTGAACGAGGGCAGGTGATTCCGGCAGATGCAGCTCTGCTTCCGGATAAAAATGATTTTCTGAAGGTTTACGAAAAAAAACAGGTTGCGGTGTTTACACCATTTCCGAAAGCAGTGGCAGGGATTTCCGGATTTGATCAGGTATATAACCTGCAGAGCCGTCAGACCCTGCATTTCAATGGCAAGATGAATGTGCTGGAGACGGAACTGAAATCTTACGTAAAAAAGGGTTACCGTGTCGTCATCGTCTGCGGAAGTCAGGAACGAATTGAAAACCTTACAGAATTTGTTGACAGAATCGGCCTTTCTGGGAAAATCTGTTTCAGGCAGGGACAGCTTTCCTCCGGCATTGATCTGCCGACAGAAAAAGTCTGTTATATCAGCGACCGGGATATTTTCGCGACAGGTAAAACCAGCAGGAAACGGAGCCGATACAAGGACAAGGGGCAGAAGATTCAGAGCTTTGCCGACATGCGGCAGGGCGATTTCGTGGTTCATGAGAACCACGGCATCGGCAAGTTCCTCGGGATCGAGCAGCTGACGGTACAGGGAGAGAAGAAGGATTACATCAAGATCAAGTACGCCGGGGATGATATGCTCTATGTGCCGGTGGAGCAGATGGATATCGTTCAGAAATATATCGGCAGTGATGGAAAAGCGCCGAAGCTGAACAAGCTCTCCGGCGGAGAGTGGAAAGCGACCAAGGCAAAGGCCAAAGCCGCCATCGCTGTGATGGCAAAGGATCTGATCGATCTGTACGCGCATCGCCAGATGGAGAAGGGTTACAGCTTTGGAAAGGATACCGTCTGGCAGAAAGAATTTGAAGACAGTTTTCCCTATCAGGAGACAGATGACCAGCTTCGCGCAGTGGAAGAGATCAAAGCAGATATGGAAAAACCGTTCTGCATGGATCGTCTTCTTTGCGGAGATGTGGGTTTCGGCAAAACGGAAGTGGCTGCCAGAGCACTGTTTAAATGTGTGGCGGACGGCAAGCAGGCAGCGGTCCTGGTACCGACTACGATCCTTGCAAATCAGCACTATTATACGTTGAAAGAACGGTTTGAAAATTTTCCGTTCAAGGTGGATGTGCTTTCGCGGTTTCGCAGTGAGGCACAGCAGAAGCAGACGATTGACAACCTGGCAAAGGGACAGGTGGACCTGGTCATCGGAACACACCGGCTGCTGTCTGATGATGTAAAGTTTAAGGATCTGGGACTGCTGGTAGTCGATGAAGAACAGCGGTTCGGCGTGGAGCATAAGGAGAAGATCAAGAAACTCAAGAAGAATGTCGATGTGCTGACGCTGTCTGCCACGCCGATCCCGAGAACGCTGAACATGTCGCTGACCGGCATCAAGGACATGTCTCTGATCGAGGAACCGCCGGAAGAGCGGTATCCGGTCCAGACCTATGTGCTGGAGCAGGATGACCAGCTTATCAAGGAAATCATCGAGAGAGAGCTGGGCCGGGGCGGTCAGGTCTACGTGGTATTTAACCGGGTTCGAGGCATTCAGAAGATCGCCGACCTGATTGAGGATCTGGTACCGGAGGCGCGTGTCGCTGTAGGACATGGGCAGATGAACGAGCATGCACTGGAAGATGTGATGCTCAGCTTTATCAATGGGGAAAACAATGTGCTGGTGGCAACCACCATCATAGAATCCGGCATCGACATACCAAATGCCAATACGATGATCATCATGGACTCTGACCGGTACGGTCTGTCACAGCTGTATCAGCTGCGGGGCCGCGTAGGCCGTTCCAACCGGCTGGCTTACGCGTATCTGATGTATCAGAAAGACAAAGTCCTGACCGAAGTGGCCCAGAAGCGGCTGACTGCAATCCGGGAATTTACCGAATTCGGTGCCGGATTCAAAGTTGCCATGCGTGACCTGGAGATCCGGGGTGCGGGAAACCTGCTGGGTACGGAGCAAAGCGGGCATATGATGAACATCGGTTACGAGCTGTACTGCAAGCTGGTGGACGATGCTGTCCGTGCACTGCAGGGAGAAATAGTAAATGAAAACCGGGAGGAGACTTCGGTGGAACTTCCGATGCCTGCCTATATCCCGGAACAGTATATTGAAGAGGAATCCCTGAAGCTTCAGATGTACAAGAAGATTGCAGGAATCCGCACAACAGACGATGAGGACGAAATCATCGATGAAATGCTCGACCGGTTCGGGGATGTGCCGCAGGAAGTCATCAATCTGGTGAAGATCTCGCATATCCGGTATCTGGCAGGCATTCTGTCGGTTACAAGGGTATCTCTGCAGAACGGGAAACTGGTGTTCCAGTTCGGTCAGAAGAACCCGCTCAGCGGCTTCGCACTGATGAACGTGACAGCCAGATACGGACAGAAGGTCTTTATTCATGGCGGCGTCGAACCGTTCATTCGCCTCACCTGCGACCGGAAAAAAATGCTGGATGAGGCGATATCCCTGCTGGAGACGATCAACGCAGACAAAAAAAGCACCTGAAATTAACAGATCAACGGATCAAGAGAAAGGAGATTCGGAATATGGCAAAGCTGGAACGTACCCTGAGCGGTGATTTTCATGAAATCATTCGTAAGATTGAAAAAGGTATACTGAATGGAAGTGTGTCAGCATCCCTGGAGGATTCGAGCGATTTCTGCAGTGAAACTGCAAGATGCAGTGTCCGCGTCTTTGAGAGATTCAGCTATTCCGGCGGCAATCGTGTGAGCCTTAATGTTACCTTGTTTCAGGATGGTAACGGACCGATAAAACTTTCTGCTATTACCGCAGGCGGCAGTCAGGCAACCTTTTTCAAAATCAATACCTTGGGCGAAGAGGCGTTTCTGGATAAACTGAGAGAAATTTTATAGATGACGAAAAAAAGTTCTATATCTCTGCTGGCAGTGCAGCAATGAGGATCGCACTGGCTGCCCGGACAGTATCTTCCCGTTCTTTTTTCATAAGCCTTCAAACGGATCGCAAGATGATGACTCGGTTTGAAGGTTTTTTTATAGTAAAAAAGAATGATCACAGATTTTATGAATTTCCTGATTCCTTCCGCTACGGACATCGAATGTGCAAAAAATACATTTTACACAGGTCTGGTTTCAGATTTTACATAGGGCCGTTATAATGCTGTTCGTACGAAAAAACGATACTGAAATATTCATTGGAGGAGTAAAATGAAACGACGGACAAGTATTTTGCTGGTGTTTGCTCTTATTCTGGCCATGGTTCCCACTGCATTTGCAGCGGATGTGCCGGATCACCTGATCATCGATCAGGTTTACGGCGGCGGAGGAAAAGGAGATACACCAATTTCCAACAGCTTTATTGAACTGTACAATCCGACAAATGCGTCTGTGGATCTTTCCGGTTATTCGCTGGTCTACGGAGATAAAGCCCTGAAACTCAGCGGGAAGATCCCTGCGAGTGGGTCATACCTGGTTGTCGGTGCAGCAGAGACGACGACGGACGAATTTCTGACGTATGATCTGCCTGATGCGGACCAGATCTGTGACTGGATCATTGACAACAAAAACTTTACCATCAAGTTGATGAACGGAGAAACCGAAATTGACTCTGTTACTGCGGATGAAAATACGAAAGCCATCAAAGTCTCCAAGCAGAAATCCCTGAAACGCGTGAATCACACTGACACGGATACAAACGGAGATTTTCAGATTGTTGTCTGGGAAAAAACATCCGCAACGGTAGACGAAGCATACGTGGCTGCCAATGCCCCAAGAAACAGCAAAGGTGATTATGGCAGCGTTCACGGCGCTTCCAGTGCTTCTCCGGAACCTGCCTTTACGCCTGTCGTAACAGGAGATACCCGCGTAACAGGATATTATGATGCTTCAGGATCTCTGAAGCTGGAACTTGTCGGCAGACATAACTCCGGTGCGATGAATGCGGACGGCGGCAGCCTGGAAATCGTCGCCTACAACCCGGTAAACGGATTTGCCTATGCGGTCAGCGGCGTGAAGGGCAAGCTGATTGCTGTGAACCTGAACGAAAAGCTGGCCGGAGACAAAGTGGTAAATCTGACAGGAACCGAGTTTGACCTGAAAACCATGGTGAATGGCAGAGAATTTACATACGGCGATATGACCTCTGTTGCAATCTCTCCGGACGGAACGAAACTTGCGGCAGCCATCCAGGCAGAAGGATATACAGACAATGGTCTTGCAGCATTGTTCTCCTGCAAGACAGACGGTTCGCTGGAACTTCTGACGGACTGAACCTTGTATATGACAGCGGCAGCGATTTTGAGGAGATCACTGCGGAAAAGCTTCCTGCTTACTTCAATGCGTCCAACGACAAGACCAGTCTGGACAACCGTTCCGGCAAGAAGGGACCGGAACCGGAGACCGTGATTACCGGCACGGTGGGAGAAAAGAACTATGCATTCATTGCCCTTGAGCGTATAGGCGGCGTGATGGTTTATGACATCACCGAGCCTTCCAATGCGAAGTTTGTCAACTATATAAACTCCCGTGAATTCGATGCTGCGATTCAGGGCGACGTATCCCCGGAGGGACTGTGCTTTGTTCCGGCATCCGACAGCAAAAATGGTAAGGCGCTGCTTCTTGCGGCCTGCGAGGTCTCCGGAACCCTGGCAGTATATCAGTGTGATTCTGCAGGCAGCAGCGTGCCGCCTGCAGATACGCCGGTCATTCAGAATCCGCAGGAGCTCGAAAAGGACCCGGCGGTGATTGAAAAGGACCCGGCAAAGGATGAAATTATTTCCGAACTCCGCAATCTGAAACGCATTGCACGCTCGTCTGTTGTGAGAATGAAAGACGGTAGAACAGGGATTAAAATAGCATGGAAAGACGCCAAGGGAAAGAAAATAAGCTTCGACGGAGTGGAAATCTTCCGATCCGCACGGAGAAAAAAGGCTATGGCAGAAAACCGTTCTTCGTTTCCGTTAAGGGAGGAACGAAAGGATATTATATCAACACCAGAGATCTGAAGAGGGGGTACAGATATTACTATAAGGTTCGCGGTTATGTACTGATTGACGGACAGAAGATATACACTGACTATTCAACAAAAGCGTGGAGAACTTTGAAAGAGATATAACAAAGTTCTGCCTGAAAATAAAATCGCTTCCGCCTGAAATTTATAGGCGGAAGCGATTTTTTCCGTTAGCTTTCCATCTGGCGGGCCAGGAAGCAGGCACCGATTTCTGCGGCTTTCAGTTCAGAATCACCCAGCGGCTTATTCCCTTTCGGCAAGATAGTAATGGAACCGATCGGGTCGCCCTGGGAAATAATGGGGACCACGATACGGGTATCATTTAAGTAGCGGTTCTTGCTTTGAATAATTCTGTCCAGGTCACTGTCCACCTTCCTTTCTGTATACTCTTTTCTGGAAGGTCCCGATGCAGCAATAACATGATCCGTATCGGAAACGATCACGGTGCCTCCCAGCACTTGCGCGGCTGTTTCGGCATACTCCCCTGCAAACTGGCCAAGCTCGCTGATGGGAGAATATTTTTTCAGGATAACCTCGCCGGAATTCCCGGTATAAATTTCCAGCGGGTCGCCTTCCCGGATCCGCAGAACGCGGCGGATTTCCTTCGGGACCACCACTCTTCCGAGATCGTCGATTCTTCTGACAATTCCTGTTGCTTTCATGCTTCTTTCCTCCGTAATTGTTGGTACACCTATTATTTGTAACAGGGGAAATTTTATGCATTGAATCGGGCTTCATTTCCACGGATATTTCAGAGAAATTCATCACAGTTTCACTTGGAAATGGATACAATTCTGTGGTATACTATAACATTAGAACACTTCAGAATACTTCGCAAAATACATGGTCAGGAGGTTTGTATGCTTTTCAAAAATATTACAGTTCTCAATGAAAATTTTGAAATAGAAGAGGGACGCTATGTGCTGGTGAAGGACGGAATCATCAGCTCTGTCGCGGACAGTGCACCGGAAGAATATAAAGGGGAAATCTATGAGGGAAAAGGCAAACTGCTGATGCCGGCATTTTACAATGCCCACGCACATTCTCCAATGACTCTGATGCGTGGATACGGAGAAAATATGGTCCTGCAGGACTGGCTGAAGAAACGGATTTTCCCGTTTGAGGACAAACTGAACAGCCGGGCGGTATACTGGGGCACGACCCTTGCCATGGCAGAGTCGATCCGGTTCGGCATTGTGTCTTCCAGTGATATGTATTATTTTATCGATGATATGGTCCGGGCGGTCGCGGACAGCGGTGCCAAAGCAAACATCTCCCGTGCCATCACGAATTTTGATAATAATGATGTATGGAATCTTCCTTCTGTACAGGAAATGCAGCGGACCTATGAAGCATACCATAATACGGAGGACGGAAGAATCAGAATGGACATGAGCATCCATGCCGAATATACCTCCAATGAAGCCGGTGTGCGTGCTGTTGCAGGATATGCAAAAGAAAAGCAGGCGAACATGCACATTCATATCTCAGAGACCGAGCTGGAACATGAGGAATGCAAAAAACGCCATAACGGCATGACTCCTGTACAGTATTTCAACAGCCTTGGCGCTTTTGACACGCCAACTACCGCAGCACATTGTGTATGGGTGGAGCCGGAAGATTTTGACATCCTGAAAGAAAAAGGTGTGACAGTGGCATCGAACCCGATCAGCAATCTGAAACTTGCCAGCGGTGTCTGCAATGTGCCGGAGCTGCTTCGCCGGGGCATCCGGGTTGCAATTGGAACAGACAGTGTGGCCAGCAATAACAGCCTGAATTTCTTTGAAGAAATGAAAGTGTTTGCAACCGCATCGAAAATGTATTATCATGATCCGACTGCTGTGACGCCGGCAGATACCCTGCGGGCCGCGACAATCAATGGTGCGGAGAGCCAGGGACGGTCTGACTGCGGCAGAATTGCAGAAGGATGCCGTGCGGATCTGATTGTGCTGGATATTGACCAGCCGAACATGCATCCGGTGCATAATATGGTCAACAATTTAGTATATTCCGCATCCGGCAGTGATATAGTATTAACGATGGCTGACGGAAAAGTGCTTTATCGTGACGGAGAATACATGACGATTGATCTGGAGAGGACTCTTTTCGAAGTGCAGAAAGAAACAGAAACGATTCTTCACGCACTTTAGAACTCATGGTAACACAGAAAACTGAAATTGAAATGTGAGGGCATTCTATGTCAAAAGATAATAAATTCCTGAAGGGGGCAGCGATCCTGGGCATCGCCGGCGTGGTCGTGAAAATTATCGGGGCGGTGTTTCGCATCCCTCTGACAAACTGGATCGGGGAGGAAGGCATGTCCTATTACGGGTGTGCTTATCCGATTTATTCACTATTTCTGACGATCTCTACAGCGGGGATCCCTGTGGCAATCTCCAAGATGGTTGCAGAACGCATTACGGTCCGCAATTATGGAGGTGCGCATAAAGTTTTTAAGGTTTCCCTGGGGCTATTGGCCGCACTGGGGGCATTATCTTTTTTACTCTGCTACTTCGGTGCGGATTTTATCGCCGGAACTGTGCAGAATAATCCAGAAGCGGCATCATCCATCCGCGCCATCTCTCTGGCACTCCTGTTTGTTCCGATTCTGTCGGCTTTTCGCGGGTATTTTCAGGGAAGGCAGAATATGAACCCGACGGCGGTGTCTGAACTTACGGAACAGACGGTACGTGCGGCAGTGGGCCTGACTCTGGCCTTCAGTTTTCTGACGGTAGGACTTCCGCAGGCTGCTGCCGGGGCAACTTTCGGTGCTTCTGCCGGTTCTTTTGCTTCGATGGTTGTGATCGCTCTGATTTATTTGCTGAACCGGAAAGCAATCCATGCGAAGATTCGCCGGGGTGAAAATGAGTATGAAGAAACGAAGGAAATCCTGCGAAAAGTGCTGATGATTGCGATCCCTATTACGCTGGGTGCATCCATCATGCCGATTATGAATGCGATTGATTCCACCGTAGTGATGGGGCGCCTGGAGGCAACCGGGTGGACTCATGAACAGGCAAAGAGCCTGTATGGGCAGTTATCCGGCTACTGCTCTTCTCTGATCGGTCTGCCGCAGATCTTTACGCAGGCGGTCGCTGTCAGTCTGGTACCGGCTATTTCCGGTGCATTTCTCCGCAGTGACAGAAGGGAACTGCAGGATAATGTGAAAATGGGCCTTCGACTGACTATGATTGTGGGGTTCCCGTGTGCGGTAGGTATGTTTGCCCTGGCGGAGCCAATCCTGCTTCTGCTGTTTTCCAGTCGTCCGGCAGAAGCGATTGCTTCTGCGCCTACCCTGATGGTCATGTCGATCAGCGTGATTTTTCTGGCTTCAGTTCAGACTTTGACCGGGGCGCTGCAGGGCGTCGGGAAGCAGAGCGTTCCTGTATGGAATCTCGCGATCGGAGCGGTCTTCAAATTTGCTGTGACATGGATCTGCGTAGGTATACCGGCAATCAACGTAAAAGGGGCGCCGATTGGTACGATTGCGGCATATGTCATCGCGATGATACTGGATCTCCGGGCTGTAAAGAAATATACCGGCACCAGATTTGACATGCGGAGCACATACCTGATACCGGGCGCTGCGTCGGTTCTGATGGGGCTGGGAGCGGTGGCCAGCTATAAGCTGCTGTACATGATGACTGACAGCAACGGAATATCTGCACTGCTGTCCATTGCCATTGCTGTTGTGATTTATTTCGCACTCATCCTTCTGCTGAAAGGAATTTCCAGAGAAGAAGTGGAACGCCTTCCGAAAGGTGACAAGCTGGTTCGGCTCCTGGGCAGGTTCCTGCGCTGAAGCGGTTCTGGCTGCTGTTCTGATGAAAAACGAAGGAGAAAAGAAAAGATGAAAGAGCAATACAAATTGATAGAAAAAACGGGGGAAACACAGTCAGAGGCGATCGACCGTCTGGTTTCCATCATCCGAATTCTGCGAAAAGAGTGTCCATGGGATCGGGAACAGGATCATACATCCCTGAGGACCTGCCTTCTGGAAGAGTCTTATGAGACAGTTGATGCGATTAACCGCGGAGATATGGAAAACCTGCGTGAAGAATTGGGGGATGTGCTTCTTCAGGTCGTGTTTCACGCGACTCTGGCGGAGGAGGAAAAACAGTTTGATCTATGTGATGTGATCAATGAAGAGTGTGAAAAAATGATTCGCCGTCACCCGCATGTTTTTTTGGAAGAAAACCTGAAAACTATTGACAAAGTCCTTGAAAAATGGGAAAATATCAAGGTAAAGGAATCTGGACAGACAGACCAGACCAGCAGATTGGAGAATGTGCCGCGTGCACTTCCTGCATTGCTCCGTGCGAAAAAAGTGCAGAAACGTGCAGCTGACGCAGGATTTGACTGGGATGAAGTGACCCCTGCACTGGACAAGGTAAGGGAAGAAACGTCGGAACTGGAGGATGCGCTTAATCGGGGAGACGGGCAGAACACAATGGAGGAACTGGGAGACCTGCTTTTCTCTGTGGTCAATGTCGCTCGTTTCCTGAAGGTGGATCCGGAAGAAGCACTGACCTTTACAACGGACAAGTTCATCAGAAGATTTTCTTATATCGAAAAGGAAGCCATGGCTTGCGGCAGGCAGCTGGAGGATATGAGTCTTTCCGAGATGGATGCGTTATGGGAACAGTCTAAGCTGAAAGACTGAGGTCCCGGGCTGAAGGGCCGGGAACAATTATGAAGTCATTAAGGAGGAATATCAATGAACAAGGCTGAATTAGTAGCTGCTGTTGCAGAAAAAACTAATTTCACTAAAAAAGATGCAGAAGTTGCTATCAATGCTGTAGTAGCAAGCATCGAAGAGGCATTAGTGAAAGGTGAAAAAGTACAGTTGATCGGATTTGGTACTTTTGAAACCAGAGAAAGAAAGGCAAGACAGGGAAGAAACCCTCGTCAGCCGGAAGAAGTGATTGAAATTGCTGCGTCCAAGGCTCCTGTTTTCAAGGCTGGCAAAGCATTAAAGGACGCCGTGAACAAATAGGACAGTTACTCCTGATACTACGTTAATTAAGGCAGATTTGCCTTTTTTAAAAAATAAAACTTAAAGCTCATTAAAGGTAGAAATGATTATGAGGATCGATAAGTTTCTAAAAAATTCTAGGCTGATCAAGCGCCGGACCGTTGCGAAAGAAGCCTGCGATCAGGAACGAGTCAGCATTAACGGTAAGGTGGCGAAGGCTGGAACAGAAGTCAAAGTGGGCGACATCATTCATATTGAGTTTGGCAGCAGTTCCGTCGATGCCAGAGTTCTGAATCTTAGCGAATCTTGTAAGAAAGAAGCCGCAGCGACAATGTATGAAATAATCCAATAAAAAAGACCTGAAAAGGTCTTTTTTATTATGTAGGAAATATCGTTAACGATATTTCCGGAATAACAAGAAAGTCTACCGAGAAGAATCGAATCGGCGAAGCCGGCTTCCCACTTTTTCCCGTTTAGAAAATGTTCTGAAGAGAGAGACTTTCGTTATCTGTCAGAAATGAAAGCTGCTCAACCATAGCTTTCAGCTCTCCAGTGGAATTGGAGTCGTCACGGGCATGCGTGTACATCAGCGCGCGGGCGATGGAATAGTCGATATCGTTAATAGCATGCGTGTCCAGAAAAAAAAGGCTGACTTTCCGGAACCTGTGCCAGTCCCGGCTCAGTGCTTTTAACTGCTTTTCCGCGTGAGCCCAGTTCCCTGTTTCAATGTCTTCGAGAACCTGTTCGTTAATTTGCTTTCGAAAAGCCTGGCTCTGTCCATCTGCATAATGAAGAAACAGAAACCAGCTGCTGATGAGAAGAACAACAGCCAGTGTGGCAATCATCAGATCCTTCATAGAATCACCTCCTGCGCATAACTTTCTGCTCTGCGGCTTCCGGTTTTTTCTGCTTCCAGATAGATATGGATCTTTTTGTCTTCGTCACAGAATGCTAAAAAGATATCCTGTATGCTTTGCAGCCCTTTGGCAGCCAGCTGATTGTGAAAGACCTTTTCGCTGATGCCGACAAGCAGCAGATTCCTGCTGTACAATGTTCCATCAGAGATCAGAATTACAGGAAGAGTTCCTTCTGAAACGGCCAGCTTCATGTCCCGCGGTTTCAGCGGCTGAAAATCCGCTTTTGGAATCACTGTCAGCTGGCCGTTGGATTCCATGATTGCATACTGAACGTCGGAAAGAGAAGGACAGTTCTCCAGCCGGAGCTGTTCCATCAAATCGGTAGATGTAATGCGTAGACGGCGTAATTCTTTCACATTGAGACGTCCCTTATCGATCAGAATACTTGGCTTTCCTGTAACAAAATTTTTAAATCGCTCACTTTTAATCGACAAGTAGGAAATCAGAATTTGCAGAAACATCAGGGTAAAGATTGCCATGACACCATTTACGAGAGAGACTGCGGGATCATCAATGGGAATTGCAGCAAGTTCTGCAATCATGAATACAATGACAAGCTGAAATGGTGACATTTTGGAAAGTTCGGATTTTCCCATGAGCCGCATGGAAAACAGAACCAGAACGTAAAGAATCAGTGTTCTGGCGGCTACAATCAGCATGATTCATACCTCCTGAAATTTTGTTTATAAAAGCTATTGTTTACCGCCGAAAGATTTGCTATACTATAAATTCAGGCTCTATGAAAGGAAGACACAATATGCATTCAGATTTAAAAAAGAATGCAAGGCTTTCGGTCTTGTATTTTTTTATTTACTGTCCGCTGGGAATCGTCTGCCCGCTGATCAGCCAGTATCTTTCCTCAATCGGGTTTAGCGGAACGCAGGTCGGCACGGTTACATCTCTGGGAACGGCGACGGCAATTTTTGCAGGCATGTTCTGGGGACAGGTATATTCCAACAGCAGGCATAAACGATGGATCATCGCGGGTATGTGCTTTTCGGCAGGGCTGCTGGGAATTTTGGGAACGGCTGCACAGACGTTTGCGCTGTATGCGATACTATACAGTGGCATGTATTTCTTCCAGGGACCGGTCCATGGTCTCTGCGATTCTCTGGTTTTGAGCAAAAATGGAAACTTTTCTCTGATCCGGTCCTTCGGCGCAGTCGGTTATGCTGTGGCGGTGTTTGCTGCCGGTCAGATTGCTGCGGCAACATCACTGAAAAGCATATTCTATTTATACGCCGCGGTATATCTGGTCGTGATCTTTCTGCTTTCGCGCGAAGCGGAACCGCCTTATTATCGGGAAGAAGGAGAAAAAATACGTGCATCTGTTCTGCTGGGACACCGCCAGTATATGAAACTGCTGCTCTGTGCTTTTTTTGTCCTTGGAACAAATATCGCCAACAGTACATACTTCGGATATCTGTACCGGGCGGGGGGCGGTGAGCTTTCCGGAATCGGTCTGGCCTTTCTGCTGATGGCAGGGAGTGAAGCGCCTTTTATGATGCTTCTGCCGAAACTGGTGCAGAGGTTTTCTTCGGAGAACATGATTCTTGCTGCAATGGTGCTTTCAGCGGCGAGGTTCGGCTTTTATGCGACAGGTCCGTCCTGCGGAATGCTTTTAGCAACATTTTTTATGCAGGGTATGGTCAACGGTATACTGCTGGTAGAACTTGTGAAATACGTCGACCGTCTGGTAGAAGCGAAGTACAGCAGCGTTGCGATTGCTACATACTATGCAATTGGAAACAGTCTGAGTGCGATTGTCTGCAGCATGGCAGGCGGCGTGATACTGGACATAGCTGGTGTACAGGCGGTTTACGGCTTTTTCAGCATATATAACCTTGTTGCAGCTGTGCTGTATGTGGCGACTGGACTCTATAAATCAAAAAATAAATGCAAAAGATGACGAAACCCCCTTGACTGAAAGCGGAGAACGTGGTAATATAACAAAGCTGTCACAAACAGCCGGATTGTCCGGCAGGGTTCGACAGCAGGCGCGAAAAAAGATTTAAAAAAATCTAAAAAAGCGCTTGACAGTATTACCGAGATGTGGTAATATAAATAAGCTGTCGCTGATGCGGCAGAGGAACCTTGAAAACTTCATAGTGTAGAAATTGAGTCAAAA
>JALEHL010000120.1 GCA_022770665.1 Bacillota bacterium | reverse complement strand
TTTATTTTTCTTCTCCGTAGTATCCGCCGTATTTGCTGTAGCCGTACTTGCCGTATTTGCCGTATTTTCCGTACTTGCCGTATCTGCTGTAGTAACCGCTTCGCTCGCTGCCAACCTTATTCAGCACCGCGCCGAGGATCCGGCATCCGGTGACTTCCAGCTGCTTTTTCACTTTCATCTCGGCCCGGCGGCTGATGGCATCACTTTCGATGACCAGGATCACCCCGTCGCATTTCGGTGCCAATACGGCAGCATCGATGACCATCCCCAGCGGAGGAGAATCGAGGATCACCGCATCGAACTGATTTCGCGCCGCTTCCAGAAGCAGGTCCATCCGCTTCCCCGCCATCAGCTCTGTGGGATTCGGAGAAAGGGGACCGGTCAGGATCATGAACAGTCCTTCTACATTAGTCTCCACGATCACTTCCTCCAGGGACGCCTGGCCGGACAGGAAATGGGTCAGTCCCATCTGTCCTTTCTGCTCCAGCTGCACCTGATACCGGCTCATCATGACGGACTTTCGCATATCCGCATCCACATACAGCACCTTCTTCTGATTTCCGGCCATGGACCGGGCCAGTCCGAAGGACACGGTGCTCTTTCCCTCACCGGGTTCACAGCTGGTAAAGAGGATCGTCTTCAGATCCGCACCGCAGAACATCAGATTGCTTCGCAGGGAATTAAACGCCTCCCGCTGGGCGTAGTCCACTTTTCCCAGAGAATTGAGATAGATTCTATTTGCCATGTTTCTTTGATCTCCTTCTCTTCTTTTTCTGTGCGCCTTTTCCGCTTCCGGCAAGCCTTGCAAAAATTCCCTTCTTCTTCTGCTCCCCGTCCATCGGGATCACCGCCAGAAGATTCAGCTCCAGATACTTTTCGATCTCGTCCTGGGACTTGATGGTGTCATTCAGCAGGAACAGAATAACCACCGCCAGACCTGCCAGCACGCCTCCCGCCAAAAATCCCATCATGACATTTCTCCGTTTGGACGGTCTGATCGGTTTCTCCGGTACGGTCGCTTTCTCCCAGATCTGCGGCTTGTCTGTCTTCATGACTTCCGAGATCCGTGCCCGGGATACCGCCGCGAACTCGTTGGCGATCTCTGTGATCTGCTGCGGATCGTGGCCTTCTATGGTAATATTGATAATTCTCGTATCTTCCGGATTCGTCACCGAAAGGGATCTCTGCAGATCCTTCACTTCCATCTGCAGCCCCAGATTCCCGATCACATCCTCAGAGATGGACTGGGACTGGATCATCTCCACGCAGTCGTGCGCCAGAGTCGAGCTGACCTGCAGCTCCGAAAGGCTCACTGCAGAGGAGCTCTGCGCCTGGATATACAGTTTCGAAGTGGACTGATATACCGGCTGCGCGATAAAAAAGCTGTACACCCCTGCCAGCCCGGCGCAGATCACAGCGGTCGCCAGGATCACTGCGATTTTGTCCCGGATTGCCAGCAGCAGCTCCAGCAGATCAATTTCCATTACATCATCTTCGTATTTCATTCACCCATAAACTCCTTATATTTCTATCGGCCCGACCGGCTGGTTCCGGAGAAGCCGCTCGCCGTTTCCCCGCAAAATCCGTTCTGCCTGTTCTTTTCCTGTCATCTGCCGCAGTTTTTCTGCGGTGGCTTTCATCTGCGGTTTCCGGTCTCTGTCGTTATGACAGTCGCTGCCCAGGAAATGCACGAGGTCATCCTTCAGCAATCTGCGGATCAGCCGGAATCCTCCATCCAGCGGTCCTTTCAGCAGGCTGCCGCTGTTGACCTGAATCCGTGCGCCCCGATAGACCAGTTCTTCCGCATCCGCCGGATATTTCCGCAGGCAGAGGTATCGTTCCGCGTGGGCGATCACCGGCCGGTATCCGGCCAGCACCAGGCTCTGCACGGCCTTTTCGATCGTGCTGTAGTCTTCCGCAGGATGGAACTCCACGAGGACATAATCGGTATCCGCCATCCGCAGCGCCTTTCCCTCCTGCAGTGCGGAAACCGTTTCCGGTCCATAAAACAGCTCATTTCCCAGATACAGCTCCATATCCTCATATCGCGTCAAAAAAGCCTCTTTCACTTCCCGAAAGACGCTTTGAAACGCTTCTGCGCAGATATTCTCGTTGTATAACCCGTAATGGGGTGTAAAAAAGATTCTGCGCATGCCCTCCGCATATGCCATGTCCAGCATGGCAGAAGTCTGCGCCATCGATTTCGCTCCGTCATCCACACCCGGAAGCATGTGGGTATGCACATCAAAGAAGCTGTCTTCCATACCGTTCTGTCCTTCTGTTCTGCAATGTTTCAGCGCTTCTGCACGTTTATTTTTTCGGCTTGATTCATCATTATTCGACTTAATTCATCATAATTCGGCTTAAGTTGATAGTTATATTATTCCACACCCCCTGCCATTTGTCAATATTCACCCTGCTAAATCGCATGTATTTTCTATGTACCCCTGTCAGAAAAAAAAAGCCCGCGAGGCGGCATCTTCCGATACCGCCCGCGGGCTTCTGAAATGATTTCATGTTCTTTTTTCACTCTATTTTCACTCTGTTCTGTTTCCGGGCCTGCCTCATTTTCCGCGGCTGTCTCACCGCCTGACCGGCCTGTCCTGCCGACCATTCTCATCGGTCTATCTGCGCGGCTTTCTTAGCGGTCTTCCTGTGCGGCTTTCCCTGCCCGGGCTTCCGCCTCTGCCAGCTGTTTCCGCAGCTTCTTCAGCTCAGCCTCCGCTTCATGTCTGGCTTTCTCCGCTTCCGCCAGCTGTGCCTTCAGCGTTTCCTCCCGCTCTCTCTGCATATCCATTTCTTCCTGCAGCGTCATCAGATTCTGCACCTCCTCAATCTGGTTTGCCTGCTCCACCTGCTGATGGATCTTCTGAATCAGTACATCATCGTCTGCTACAGTGCCATCCTTCAGGTAGGCATAGAACG
>JALEHL010000095.1 GCA_022770665.1 Bacillota bacterium | reverse complement strand
TTTTCACAAAAACACTTGCATTTCTCCACGAAATTCAGTAGAATAAAACCGTGGTTATCCCCCCTGATAACCTCATAATCTCAAATCCAAAATACCCCTTTTGAACAAAGTAGCCTGCTCCCCTGCAGGCTATTTTGTTTTACGAAAGAGGGCATCAATCCAGGAAATGCAGGAAAGGAATCATTATGGATATTATTACAAGGAAACATACGATCCCCTTTTTTTCGTCCAGACTCACCGACCGTTATTTTGGCGGTCTCCGGCTGTGCGTCTTTGATATCGAAACCCTGGGTCTGAATCCATCCGCCTCCGAAATGATCCTTGCCGGATTTCTTCACGTGACAGAGGATGGAACAGCCATTGCGCGCCAGTATTTTGCGGAGAAAAAAAGCGACGAACCTCAGCTGATCGCGGCAGTCAACGAGGAACTGAAACAGTGCGATGTCCTGCTGACCTATAACGGAAAGCATTTTGACCTTCCCTTTCTGGAGAAGCGCGCTGCTTTCCATTCGATTCCGATCTCAACGCGCGGCTGCAGCAATCTAGACCTTTATCTGGTTCTTCATGGCCACAGCAATCTGAAATCTGTTCTGAAGAATCTCCGGCAAAAGACCGTAGAAGACTACATGGGACTGCATACAGACCGGAAAGATGAAATTTCCGGTGCGGAAAGCATTCAGCTTTACACATCGTTTCTGTCAGAAAAGGATACAAAGAAAAAAGAAGCACTCAAAGAGAAAGTGCTTCTTCATAATCATGACGATCTGCTGCAGCTTTATAAACTTCTTCCGATCCTTCTGCAGACAGACCTTCATCGCGCTATGAGCTATCTGGGATTTCCGCTTGCCGCATCCGCCGGCTGGCCTCAGCTGAACCTGGAGCGCATCCGGATTGACTTCCGCGGTCTGGCTTTTCATGGAACATATGGTGCACCCGGGTTTTCTTATCTGTCCTATGATGACGGCAGCCGTCCGTTTTCCTGCCAGTTCACACCAGAAGGAGATTTTCAGTTTCTCATTCCCGCTCGCCGGCATGGAAGCAGTCAGTATCTTCAGCTGTCCGACTTTTTCGAAGAAGACACACCGTTCTGCCGGCTTCCGGGATATGAAAACGGATTTCTGATCCTTGTCGAAGAGAACCGGCCCCGCTACATGGAAATCAACCGGTTCGTCCAGATTTTCCTGCGGCAGTTCACAGAATCGGTTCCCTGCCCCCGTTCCTGAACGGCCTGCGCTCTCTAGTTTCCATTCGTCCTTTTTTCCAGCCAGGCTTGATATCGCACTTCTTTTTCCGGCCGATCGAAAGGATAACCGTACTGAAAGCAGTCGACCACATCCGCATCTTTCACGATTTCCTCCAGCGGTGTTCCCGTCACAGTCTTGCTGCTGTGATGCCGCACCGCCTGGGCAATCTCTTCTGTTTCTTCCGCGGAAAACAGTCCGCTCTTCTGCAGGAATTCTTTTACGGGAGCATAGCCGGCCTCGGCATGATCTTTCTGACGTCCGGTCAGGATCCGCCCGAAATCATGAACAGCAGCTGCGCAGGCCGCGATTTCCGGATCTGCATCCTTTCGTTCCAGGGCCATTTCCCATGCAAGCCTTGCAGAGGATGCCATATGGATTCGCTCCCAGTTCAGCGTTTCATCCCGTTTCTCCATTTTCCCTTCCTGCTGCCCGATCACGTCAAGAAGAAGATTCTCCAGTTTCAGCAGCCGGTTCATAATTCATTTTCCTCCATCTCGTAATCCATGCAGAGACGGATTTCCACATAAGGGCGGATTCTTGTCTCTGCCACCTTAACATGCGCCGGATGAACACTGTAATTCTTCAATGCTTCCTCCGACTCAAAGATACTGTCCAGCATCATATCGCAGGTGGAGGACGGCAGTTTCTCCGTGCGGACATGAATCTTCTTCATTCCGGGGATCTGGCCTTCCAGACCTTCCAGGCCTTCCTTCACCAGCTTTTTCCGTTCCATCTTTTCTTCCTCGCTCATCGCTTTCAGTTTCCAGAGTATCATATGTCTGACCATGTTTTTTCCTCCCGTCTGATATTTGATTCGTTTCGCAAAAACAGAAAATGCAGCTCTGACTTTCGTCAGAGCTGCATCTGTCATCTGGTGACTCTATCGGGATTCGAACCCGAGTAGCCGCCGTGAGAGGGCGGAGTCTTAACCGCTTGACCATAGAGCCATATCCAACAATTATTATACCGGAGCACTGCACAAAAATCAAGTGTTTTTTTAAATTTCCGCAAAATTTCTTCATGCAGGAGCCGCTCTTCAGGATGCGCCGGCACGCCGGCGATTCTGCATCCGGCTCCTGCATGAAATCTGACTGCTGTCAGATCCTCGCAAACTCGTTATAGATCGCCTGCACGGCGGAGACATAATCCGCGCTGTCCACGCCGAGAAGCATTGTGATCTTTCCCGTTGCATGGTCGATAAGACGAATATTGATTTTCCGATTTGCCAGTGCTCCCAGCACTTTCACCGCGATAGCCGGTGATGTGGAGAGCTCTCTTCCAACGATGGCGATCAGCGCAATATCGTGGCTGAAAGTAACCGATACCGGCTGAATCCGTTCCCGAAGCATTGCTTCCACTTCGCCTTCGCAGGATCTGATCTGATCCTCCTGTGCTACGATAGTCAGTGAATCAATCCCTGCCAGCAGATTCTTGATCGCAATCCCCTTCTCTTCAAAGATTTTCAGAATCTCCGCCCGCAACTCTGGAAGTTCAGAAAGACGCGGCTTTTCGACAGAAATTGTGATATTTCCCTGATTTCCGGAAATACCTGTAATCTCCAGCTTGCTCTGATAATAATCTGCATTTTTCACGATCAGTGTGCCGCTGTCCTCCGGACGGTTTGTATTGCGGATATGGATCGGAATCCCGATTTTCGTTACCGGGAAAACCGTCTCTTCATGAAGAACTGCTGCGCCCATATAGGAAAGCTCCCGCAGTTCCTTATAGGTAATGACTGGGACAGTCAACGGATGCTCCACGATGCTCGGATCAGCCATCAGGAATCCCGAGACATCGGTCCAGTTTTCATAAACATCTGCCCCTGCGGTTGCAGCGACAATTGCGCCTGTAATGTCCGATCCGCCCCGCGGGAAGTTGCGGATTCTCCCGTCCGGAGAGGTCCCGTAAAATCCCGGAATGACAGCCCGGCGTCCCCCGCTCAGAAGGCTTCCCAGCACCGCACGGGTCTTTTCCTCGTCATATCGTCCCTCTTCATCCAGGAAGATCGTCTGATATGCATCGATAAAATCATATCCGATATACGCAGCCATGATACGAGCGTTGAGATATTCACCCCGGCTGATCACATAGTCTTTTTCATCCGGATCCTCCAGCTTTTCTGCAATTCTGTCAAATTCGCTGTCGATATCAATATCCACTCCGAGGCTGCGAACCAGAACCTTGTATCGGGAGCGGACTTTTGTCAGGATATCCTGCGACGTTTCCCCTCTTTCCTCCGTAGCCGCAATGAGCATATCTGTCACTTTCTGATCCTCTGCAGATCGTTTGCCGGGTGCGCTGACCACAACCAGGCGCCGCTGCGGTTCTGCCTGGATGATTTCCGCACACTTGCGAAACTGGGAGGCGTCCGCCAGAGAAGTACCGCCGAATTTTGCCACCTTCAGGTCAACGCTTCCGCTTCCCTGGAACATACTGCCCAGCGTTTCATCATGGATCTGGGTAATATCATACTGCGTCGTCTGATAAACGAAATAGTTCAGCCAGTTGGAATAGAGCAGATTCGCACAGGATCTCCAGCGCACCACCGGTTTCTGTGTATCATCATCATCCGGATAATAGTTGCACGGAACTTTTGGATTCAGACCGGCCTTTTTATCTCGCAGATATTCCTTTTCCAGAGTATTCCAGTCATACTCCGAATGCCCCATAATAAAGATCTGCCTGTCATCATTGGACTTGACCGCATAAATTCCTGCTTCCTCCGAGCTGGCAATAATTTTCAGTTCCGGAACAGCTTCCACATCTTCCCGGTAAACGGTCGTATGTCTGGAATGCGGCACATAAAATTCATCATCGAAGCCGCGGAAAAGCATGCCGTTCTTATAATCCAGATGATGTTTATAGACGCCGGATAATTTTTCAGGCAGACGATGTTTCTGGATGCCATAGTGATAATACAGCCCGGCCTGTGCACCCCAGCAGATATGGAACGTGCTGTGAACATGACGCTTGCTCCATTCCATGATCTCACACAGCTCGTCCCAGTATTCCACTTCCTCAAATTCCAGAAGTTCCACCGGGGCGCCGGTGATGATCATTCCGTCGTAATATTTATGGCGGATCTGCGCAAATGTCTTGTAAAATGCGATCATGTGCTCTTCCGACGTGTTCGAAGCTTTATGGGTGCTGGTCTGCAGAAGTTCCAGTTCCACCTGAAGCGGTGTATTTCCAAGCAGGCGTGTAAGCTGTGTTTCTGTATCGATCTTCGTAGGCATCAGATTCAGAATCAGAATCTGCAGCGGGCGGATATCCTGGGTCATAGCCCTGGTATCCGTCATGACAAATACATTTTCTTTTGTAAGTGTCTCAATGGCCGGTAAATTATTCGGTACTTTAATTGGCATAAATTAACATCTCCTGTAGCTACAAATTTTCACATGATTTCCGGATGCGGCGTTCCCGCTCCAGCAGTTCTATTATGCAGCAAAACGCTGCCGTTTTCAAGGGCTGTCTTTTCACCCTGTTGCAGCAGCTCACCAGCTGCATGCATTTCTCCGTCTGTGTGCTCCGGTGTTCTGTCCGCCTGCGACTTTAATATTCACGCTTGCTGGACCGCTTCCAGATTCCCATTTTCCCGGCTTCCCGGATCAGGTCATCCCGGAAATCGGGATGCGCGATATTTATAAGCATTTCCGCCCGTTCCCATGTGGATTTGCCCTTCAGATTTGCTGCGCCGTACTCCGTCACGATAAATCCGGTGCAGGAGCGCGGTGTGGTTACCACAGAGCCAGGCGGCAGCACCGGGCTGATCAGAGAAATCCGTTCTCCGTTCTTCAGCATTTTCGTGGACGGCAGGCAGAGAAAGCTCTTGCCGCCATTGGAACGATATGCTCCGATCACGAAGTCAAGCTGTCCGCCGGTTCCGCTGATCTGTTTGTACCCGGCTGTTTCCGCACAGACCTGACCATAAATATCGACCGCAATGCAGCTGTTAATCGACACGAATTTATTAATCTCCGCAATGTTTGTACAGTTATTGACCCATTCCACCGGCGCGCAGCAGCAGGTAGGGTTATTGTCGATAAAATCGTACAGCCGCTTGCTTCCTGCAGCAAAGGAATAGACCGCTCTTCCATGATTCATCGGCAGGTTGATTTTATTCACGATCTTCCCTGCTGCATATAAATCCAGATAGGCGTCCACAAACATTTCGGTATGAATATTCAGATCCGTGATATCCGAATTTGCCAGAAGCGAACCGATTGATGACGGAAGACCGCCGATACCGATCTGCAGAGTGGACCCGCTTTCCAGATTATTTACCACGTGATTGGCAATCTCCTGGTCCACTGCTGACGGCGGTTTCATGGCCAGCGTCGCCATCGGCGGATTATCACCCTCCACGATATAGTCTACATCTTTAATATTGATCTCGTTGCTGTACCCGTAGGCAAACGGCATATTTTCATTGACCTCCACAATGATTTTCCGTGCTCCGCGGATCACTCCCAGCATATCTGCAACCTGCGGTCCCAGGTTGAATTCCCCGTTGCAGTCCATCGGGCCGACCTGGAACATGGCAACATCGATGTGATTGCCGTTTTCGTTCCACAGTTCCGGCAGTTCACAGAACATCATCGGCATATACCAGCAGTTTCCCTCATCGGCCATCTGACGGTCAAAGGCGCTGAAATGGGCTGAAATGAACCGCACGTGCTGCGTTCCTTCCTCTCCCAGTGCCTGAACGGCCTTCCACGTTTCCATCGGCTCCGGACGGATCCCGACCGTAGACAGGATCGTAACATCCCGAAGCTCGCCAACTCGCTCTGCCAGTGCTTTATCCATAGCATCCACTACGCCTGCACCGGTACCAAAATGGACGCGGTATCCGTTTCTTACAACTGACGCAGCTTCTGATGCTGTCACTTTTTTGCTCTCATACTCTCTTTTTAACTCTGCTGCATTACTCATTTCTTTTCCTCTTCATCCTATAATATTAACAGTTATATATACCACAAAATGTACCAGTTAAAACAAGGAAACGACCTGCCGCATCAAAGCGGCAGGTCGTTTTTCGAAGGGCCCTCCAGGCACCGCCCTTTTTCATCATATCTGGAACCGTGGCACGGGCAGTCCCAGGTTCTCTCCAGCAAGTTCCATCTCAGAGCACAGCGCATGTGACGGCACCTTGGAGCAGCTGGCCGAAGCAGATTCTGCACGGCAGAGCCTGCGTTTGCTGCCACCGGAAGAAGCGGCACATGCCTTCCGCCCCGAAGCATGGAACTGCAGGGATGTTCCCCGCCGGTGATTTCTTCTGCCAGGATTGCGGCAGCCATCATCGATCCGGTCATACCCCATTTATGGAATCCGGAAGCCACCCAGAGTCCGTTGTACTTCCTTCCGTATGGACCGACATACGGCAGGCCGTCCGCCGTCATGCAGTCCTGCGCTGCCCACTGGTATACAGTCTTCCAGCCCGGATAGAATTCCTGTGCCTGCTGTTCCAGCAGTTTCCAGCAATCATGATGAGACCCTGCTTTTCCGGTTCTTTCAGAGTATCCCCCCAGCAGCAGCAGTCCTTCTGCCTCCCGGAATGTCAGTCCGCGCTCCTCTTCATCCACATACATGCTCTCAGGCAGCTTCATTCCATGACTCCTGCCTGCGATGAGAAAGGTCCTTGACTGATGCATTTTGAGGTAATAAAATCCCTGCCGGTTATAAAATGGAAAATGGGATGCGATCACCACCTGATCCGCCAGTATGGTGCCATCCTGGCTCACTGCTTCCCATCCGCCGTCATTCCACCGTTTCAGATGGACAATCCTCGTATTTTCATAGAATGACACATTCTTCTCCGCAAGGACGCCTGCCACCCCGAACAGCATCTTCAGCGGATGAAAGCTGGCCTGATCCGGAAACTCCACTGCCCCGCTCACCCCAAATGGCAACTCCGTCTTTTCACGGAATCTTGCCGGATACCCCAGCTGCTCCAGCGCTCTCATCTCACGTTCCGCTTTCTCCCGGTCATCCAGCGTATAGACCACATTGGACCTTCTCCGGAAGTCACATGGAATGCGGGAAGCCAGCGTTTCATATTCACGGATGGCATCTTCCGCTGCATCCAGATACCGCCGCGCCTGCTCTTTTCCCTGAAGGCGGATCAGTTTCTGATAAAGAAATCCCTGCTGTGACGTGATCTTCGCTGTGGTTCCTCCCGTCACTCCCTGTCCGATCCGAAACGCGTCTGCCACAATGCATCTGACACCCTTTTTCTGCAGTTTTTCTGCCAGAAGAACCCCGGCCATGCCGCCGCCGATAATCAGGATATCACAGCCAGCTACACCTGCAAGCCGCGGACACGGCTCCATATGCGCTGTGTCCTTCCAGAGCGATACCCCCGGTTTCCTGTGGTTTCTGTCATCAGCCATCACAGTTCCTCCTTTTCGAAATCCGGTGCGCAAACACCATTCCTGCAGGATGTAAAGACTGCAGGGTTCAGCCAGCGGCAAAGGGCGAGTAAAAAGAAAGTGTGGCTGGACGGCGGATTTTGTCCAGGAGAAGAAAGCCATGCGATCTGCTTTTTTGCCTCCTCGGCAAATGGTCTGCTGTCCTCCCTGCTGTAGCAGGCCAGCGCAGTCAGGTTATATGCCATCACAGAATTCCCGCTGGGTATGGCGCCGTCATACACTTCCTTCGGATTTGCAGCCAGCTGCTCACCGTTCTTCCCTGCGAGGAAATATCCCGGTCCGTCCGGATCGCCGAATTCCTTCATGGCCTTCCTCTGAAACCGCATGGCCTTTTCCAGCCAGTCCCGTTTCGATGTGGCCTCATAGAGTCCCAGCAGTCCGCACACAAACCATGCATAATCATCGAGAAACCCGGTTCCGGAATACTTTTCCTTGCGTAAGCTGACAAAAAGAGTCGTCAGATCCGGCGACCGGTCGGCCTGTTTTAGAATCAGCCGACAGCTGTCCTCCGCAGCCTTCAGCCATTTTTTGTCTTCCGTCAGCCGAAAAAGCCAGGAGAACGCCCAGATGGCCATCCCGTTCCACGCCACGAGGATTTTATCATCGGTATGCAGCGGATACCGTTTTTTTCGATACTGAAAGACCTTTTCCCGCAGGCACGTCTCTCCCTCCCATGGATTCTCGTGTCCCAGAAGGTGAAGAATGTTTTTCCCCTCGAAGTTTCCATCTTCCGTCACGCCGTAATGGGAACAGAATTCCGGGCCGTCATTCTTTCCCAGCTGTTCGAGGATCTCCCGCCTGGTAAAGGTATAAAAACGTCCTTCCTCTCCCTGGCTGTCTGCATCCTGCGCACTGTAAAAGCCGCCGTTTCCTCCCCGCATTTCCCGCAAAATCCATCCGCCGGTCCGTTCGGCCGCGTCCAGGTAATATTTCTTTTTTGTCAGTGCCCATGCCTGCCCGTAGCAGACAATCAGCAGCGCATTATCATAGAGCATCTTTTCGAAATGGGGTGCCAGAAAGAAACGGTCCGTGGAATATCGGCAAAATCCGCCGCCCAGGTGATCAAAAATCCCTCCCTTCTGCATCTGCGTCAGGGTCTTTTCAATTATTTCCAGGATTTCCCGATCTCCGGTCTGCTGATAATATTCCATCAGAAACAGCAGGTTGTGGCCTGCCGGAAATTTTGGTGCCATACCGAAACCTCCGTACTGGGGGTCAAAGGACTGTTTCAGCTCCTTCACACCCTGTTCCACCAGTCTGCGTCCCTGCTCCACAAGGGTCTCCCCGTCCAAATCACAGGGTGCACCGGCTCTTTCTTCGCTTCTTCGTATCTGCTGCACCACGCTGCCAGCCACTTCTAGCAGTTCTTTTCGACGGGACTTCCACGCTGTTCGAATGGCATCCAGAAGTTCCAGAAGTCCCGGCATGCCGGGACGTGCCGGGGACGCCAGCTTTGGGAAGTAAGTTCCGGCAAAAAACGGTTTTCCATCTGCTGTCAGAAACAGATTCAAAGGCCAGCCGCCGCTTCCGGTCATCATCTGGCATGCCGTCATATACACTGCATCAATATCCGGCCTTTCTTCCCGGTCCACTTTTACCGGCACGAAATACTGATTGAGTTTTTTCGCCACTTCTTTATCCTCAAAGCTCTCTTCCGCCATCACATGACACCAGTGGCAGGTGCTGTAGCCGATGCTGAGAAATACCGGCTTGTCTTCCCTGCGCGCTTTTTCAAAGGCCGGCTCGCCCCAGGGATACCAGTCCACCGGATTTTCTGCATGCTGCAAAAGATACGGACTGGTTTCGTTTTTCAAATGATTCATACTGCACCTCCGTTTTACGGTTTAGTATGCTCCGTTTCGATTCTTTGTACCCGCTTGCGATTTTTCCTATAAAAACCAAAAGAGCGCTGTCAAAGCGCTCTTTCTCCATAGGCGGCAGCGATGATCCCGCAACCGATTTTTTCTCCTGCATTTCCCGATGGCTGTGTCGTAAAATCGTCGGGATTTCCATGTACGATTACTGTTCTGCCGATCACGTCATCCACAGTGAAACGGTCGGTTACAAACAGGAGCTGTGCCTGGCCGCCGTTTCCGAAGATGGGAGGCATATCACCCGCATGGAGCGGATGAGGCTGGTTTCCCGGATTATAGTGACCTTTCGCATCGGCGAAAGGATCTGTCTCATTTCCGGTGCAGCTTTCTCCCTCATGGATATGAAATGCGAAAATCTGCGATTCATTCTTCTCTCCGCGGTTTTCCTGACTCAAGGGTGTCGGCAGTCCGGTAAATTCAGCCGCCACAGCTACGCCGTTTTTCATCTGAAAAAACTCTACGCTTCCGTTCAGCTGCGGATACCGGCTGCTTCCTTTAATCCATGCTGATGCCTGTCTCACATGCCGCGTTCTGGTTTCTTCCATCTTACCACCTTACCTTTCTTTTTCTCATACACTCTGCCGCAAAGCAAAGCCTGCTGTCTCAATATATGCCGGGCGTTCAGATTTTGGGAAAGGACGCGATTGTCAGGGAGACGATGGCCATGGATTCTACGGTGTTATTTTTCGCCGCACTCTTTCGCCAGCTGCTCTCTGTGATACTGCAGGTTATAAAGCTGATAATATCTGCCCTTAAGCTTCAGCAGGCTCTGATGGGTTCCCTCTTCCATAATCTCCCCATGGGAGAGCAGAATGATGTGATCCGCATGCTGGATGGTGGATAAACGGTGAGCCACGATCAGCATAGTACCGATGTTTCGCATCTTTTCCAGCGAATCCTGTATCAGCAGTTCGGTTTCCGTATCGATGTTTGCGGTGGCTTCGTCCAGAATCATCACCGACGGGCGGTGGAGCACCGTTCTTGCGAATGAAAGAAGCTGCCTCTGTCCTGCTGAGAAGTTGTTTCCCCGTTCCATCACTTCTTCATCCAGCCCTTTTTTCAGACGCCGGATAAAGCTGTCGGCATTAACATATCGGCAGGCCTGCCAGATTTCCTCGTCTGTGAACTCGTCGCGCAGCGTCAGATTGCTCCGAATGCTGCCGGAAAACAGAAAAACATCCTGCAGCATCTGTCCGAAATGCCTGCGCAATGAAGCAATGCGGATTTTTTTGATATCGATGCCGTCAATCAGGATCTGCCCCTTCTGAATATCGTAGTTTCGGCAGATCAGAGACAGGATGGTCGATTTTCCCGAACCGGTGGCGCCTACCAGGGCGACCGTCTGCCCCGGTTTCACATGGAAGGAAACGCCTTTCAGCACCCATTCTCCCGGGTTATAACAGAACCAGACGTCGCGAAATTCAATCTCGCCCCGCATTGTTTCCAGGTCCATGAGGATGTCTTCCCCACTTCCGGATTCGCCATTGGATTCGCCAGAGGATTCGTCAGTGGACTCTCCGCCTGCTTCGTCGGTGATCTGCGGCACCATATCCATGATGGTAAAGATCTTTTCGGCAGCCGCAAAGGACCGCTGCAGTGTATCAAACTGCTCCGCCAGTGTCTGGATCGGATTGAAAAACCGGGAGATATACATATAGAAGGTGACGATCACGCCGCTGGTCATGGTCTGTCCAAACAGACTGAAATTGTCGATATAGCCCCGGCCGCCCAGATAGAACAGACACAGCACCGAGGAAATATACAGCATATAGATCATAGGACGGAAGATACCGAACACAAACATCCGGTTCTTTTTCGCCTGACGCAGTGTCTCACTTTTTTCGAGGAATTCTTCCATCTTGCGGTCCTCCTGGTTGAAGATCTGGGTGATCTTCATTCCGGAAAGATTCTCTGAAAGAAAGGTGTTCACATCCGTTGTGGCATCATTTACACTGCGGTGAACCTTTCGTGAAAACTTCCGGAAAATCACCGTGAAGAGCACCACAAACGGAACGAAACACAGAACCATCAGGGTCAGCGCATAGTTCAGCAGCAGCATGGCAAGCAGCACGCCGGCTACTACCACCATATTCTTGATCAGCGTCACCAGGATATTGGTGAACATATAGGAAATGGCGTTGGTGTCATTGGTCACCCTGGTTACCAGTTTTCCCACCGGAATGGCCGAAAGCTGTCCATGGGAAAGATTTTCAATATGAACGAAAATATCTTCTCGCAGAGCCGACAGGATCTTCTGACCGGTCTTCTGCAGGATCATGGACTGTCCATAAGTGCAGATCATACTGATCACCAGGATCCCTGCATACAGACCGACCATAGTCCATAAATAAGAAAGCTGAAATTCCCCCTTTACGGTTTCCTCGATCTGACCGATCAGAAGGGGGGAAACCAGATCATAGGCAATGGAAAAGACCAGAAGCACCAGTACGATGCCGAAAGCTCTCCGGTAAGGCCGGGCATAGACCAGCAGTCTGCGGATAATTTCCCGGTCCTCCATATGCCGGTCGAATTCCGCCTTTTCTTTTCTGTTTTTTTCTGCCAGATATGCCACGGTGAAAACCAGTGTAAATGCGCCGATGATGGCTCCTACGATGAGGATCGGAAGATACTCATACATGGCTTTCACCTCCCTCTTCTTCCAGCTGCTGCAGTTCTACCATTCTTCGGTATCCAGGGCAGCTTTCCATCAGATGCCGGTGGCTTCCTGCAGCTGCAAGATGTCCGTTTTCCAGATACAAAATTTTATCCATCTGCTGGATCGTCGATATCCTGTGGGCAATCAGAATGGTTGTTTTTCCTTTCCGGATCTCCCGCAGATTCTGCAGAATCACTTTTTCCGTTCTGGAGTCCACTGCAGATACGGAATCATCCAGGACCAGCACCGGTGCATTCTTCATCAGTGCCCGGGCGATGGAAATTCTCTGTTTCTGACCGCCGGATACTGTGATTCCTCTTTCTCCCAGCACCGTTTCATAACCGGAAGCAAAATCTCTGATATTATCATCTACATCCGCCATTTTGGCAGCGTTTTCGATTTCCCGGGGAATCGGATCCTCGGGCATGCAAAATGCGATGTTCCGCGCAATCGTATCGGAAAACAGGAAACTGTCCTGCGGCACATAAGCAAAGGCATTCCTTACTGATTTGATTGTCAGGGAATTGATATCCTTTCCATCGAGGAAGATCATACCATCTTCCACGTTATATGTCCGAAGAAGCAGATCCACCAGCGTCGTCTTTCCAGAACCGGTCTTGCCCACCAGTCCGACCTGCTCGCCCGGCGCAATCTCCGCCGTAATATCTGTCAGCACATTCTGCTCTCCGTCCGGATATCGGAATGTCAGAGACTGAAAACGGATTCCGCCCTGCGGATTTTGCAGCTCCAACGCATCCTGCCGGTCTCTTACCACAGGTCCTGCATCCAGAAGCTCGCTGATACGCTCCAGCGAAGCCTTTCCCCGTGAGGTCATGTCAATCAGTTCGGAAACCGCCGTGATTGGCCAGACAACCGCATTAAAGTAGCCTATGAATTCCACAAGCTCACCTGCATTAAACCGCCCCTGAAAGACCAGGTAGCCGCCGTATCCAAGAATCACGCAAATCACACTTTCCACAAACATGGTCACCAGAATCCGGAGGAGCACGGATGCTCTGGTGTGATCGATGTTTGCTTTCTCATTTTCCAGGTTGAGTGCCTTGAATGCCATCAGTTCTTTCGCTTCTTTTACAAAAGCTTTAATCACTGCAATTCCTGAAAAGCTTTCCTGGGAAAAATCCGAAAGTTTAGAAAATGCCTCCTGCCGCGCATCCCATTTGATCATCATGTATCGTCCGACGATGGTAGCACTGGCCAGGAGAAAGGCCATGGGGATCAGTGAAAGCAGAGTCAGAACAGGGTCCATGCGCCACATTTTTGCGATAGCCAGAACGCCCATGAGAAGCGTATCCAGAAACATCATGATGCCCCATCCGAAGCATTCCTGCACCGTATCCAGGTCGTTGGTAAACAGGCTCATCAGGTTTCCCACTTTATTGACCTGATAATATTCACAGCTCAGTCTGCGCGCATTGTCGAACATCTCGTTGCGCAGCTGGGCTTCTACACGGATCGCTGCGCCGAAAAACATAACGCGCCAAAGAAATCTGCCGACGACGATTGCAAGTATAATCCCAACCATCGGCATACAGATCCGGTCGAGAAGGAACGAACGATCAAACGCAAGAATCTGCCCGTTTACTTCCGCCACCCCCCGATTCATGCCGTTAATAACCATTTGATATAAATTAGGAATGATCAGTTGCAGAAAATCCACCATAAAAAGTGCTGCCGTACCCAAAAGGAGCATCGGTGCATAATGAAGATAATACTTATTTATGTGTCTTCCGAATATCAAAAAACCACGTTCCTTCCCTTTTACAGTTTCCAGTTACAGTTTCCAGAAAAAGTATAACATGTAAAGAAAATAAAGGCAATATGAGAAGAAAAAATATGAAGTGAAATAAGAAAGTCGGCTTCGCCGATTCGATTCTTATCGGTGGACATTTTTGTTATTCCGGAAATATCGTTAACGATATTTCCTAAATAATAAAAAAGCGAGCAAAATGCTCGCTGAACTGGTGACCCCATCGGGAATCGAACCCGAGTTACCGCCGTGAAAGGGCGATGTCTTAACCGCTTGACCATGGGGCCGAAAAAACCGGCAACGTCCTACTTTCCCAGGCAGCTTCCCACCAAGTATCATCG
>JALEHL010000051.1 GCA_022770665.1 Bacillota bacterium | reverse complement strand
CCATGGCGGACCTGATCAGCGAACAGCTGATGGACACCATCAGTTTTTTCGATTACGGAGAAAGCTACTATCATGGATTCCTGGCGGGACTGCTGAAGGCAGCAGGGGGATACCGGGTTCTGTCCAACCGGGAGAGCGGACTGGGGCGGACGGATCTGATCATGAAAGAGTCCAGATTCCGGGGACGTGCAGTCATTTTCGAAATCAAGACGGCGAAGGAATTCAGCGAGATGGAGAAAAAGTGCAGCGAAGCACTGCAGCAGATCGAAGACCGGAAGTACGAAGAAGAGCTGCTGCGGGAGGGATGCCGTGAAATTCTGAAGTACGGGATTTGTTTCCTGAAAAAAGGCTGCATTGTCATGAAGGGCTGACTGAAGGTTCCAATTACTGCAGGAATATGCTATGTTGAGATTGTCAAAAGACAGGATACATCAAATATAACTGAATATGTGGTTCATGTCCGGCTGGAAAGCCGGTGAAAAGGGAAGCAGGTGAAAGTCCTGCACGGTCCCGCCACTGTAAGGAAAGAGTGCCTTTCAACGTGTCACTGGTCATCAGACCGGGAAGACCTGATATCCATGGATCTTCCGGCTCTGGCCGATCATCTGTCGAGAATGACCGGTCAGCCGAAGACTCTATCTTTTTCTGTGTGCCAAATCTCCTTTTTGGCGAAAACTTTAAACTGAGCAGCCATATCTGGGTCTACTTCACGGAGACTCGGGAATGGCCTGTCTGCAGGAAACGCATATGGAGTCGGCGGAACAGAACAAGTGAGTGAAAAAGAAATACTTGCGCTGGCGCAGCAGGAAGGCTTCCAGGCGACCGATAAACTGTACCTGTTCGGGATCATTACATTCCACAGCTAAGACGCTCCTTCTATTCTGTTATTTGACGCCGCCATGCGGGTATACATATAAATATAATAGTAGAGAGGAGTGAGAAAAATGTATGAGATGAGTATCGGACTGCTGCTGCCGCTGATTGGAACGACCCTCGGCGCCGGGATGGTCTTTTTCCTGAAAAAAGATATGAACCTGCAGGTGCAGCGGGTTTTCACCGGGTTTGCGGCCGGCGTAATGACGGCGGCATCCGTCTGGAGTCTTCTGATTCCTGCCATGGAGCAATCTGCGCCCATGGGAATTTGGGCGTTTCTCCCGGCTGTCATCGGGTTCTGGGTGGGAATCCTGTTCCTGCTGGGCATCGACAGCCTGGTTCCCCATTTGCATCTGCACAGTGAGGATCCGGAAGGTGTAAAAAGCAAGCTGCCGAAATCCACAATGCTGGTACTGGCCGTTGTCATTCACAATCTGCCGGAAGGAATGGCAGTGGGGGCAATTTATGCAGCCTGGCTTGCCGGAGAAAGCACGATCTCTCTGGCGGGAGCACTGGCTCTGTCTGTGGGCATCGCCATCCAGAACTTTCCTGAAGGTGCGATCATTTCGCTGCCGCTGCGGGGAGAAGGCGTTTCCCGCGGGAAATCCTTTCTCTGGGGAGTTTTCTCCGGCGCAGTGGAGCCGCTGGGAGCGCTGCTGACCATCGGTCTGGCGGCGGTTGTGATTCCGGTGCTGCCGTATCTACTCAGCTTTGCAGCAGGTGCCATGATTTATGTGGTGGTGGAAGAACTGATTCCGGAAACGTCCGGCGGAAATCATTCCAATCTGGGAACTCTGAGCTTTGCGGCCGGATTCACGGTGATGATGGCGCTGGACGTGGCACTGGGTTAGCTGCGCACCGACCGGAAAATTACCACAGCTTGAAGAGCCGCAGCGCCTTGCCTGCCAGATGATACAGGGGCGTTTCCAGCACCTTGCGGGCCTCCTGCAGCTTCTCCGGAATCGGAATCTGCTGCGGACAGCGGGAGACGCATCGGCCGCAGCGGATGCACCGGTATGCGCCGGTGGGCGTTTTCCGCATGAGCGTGTTTCGCATATATTCTTTTCGGGCGGTGCCGGGGCCTTCGGATGCAGACGTATTATAGCAGGCAAAGGTGCCCGGAATATCTACGCCGGCAGGGCAAGGCTGGCAGTAGCCGCAGCCGGTGCAGGATACCAGGGTGTTTTTTCGGATGACAGCCTTTACGGCCTCAATCAGCGCCCGCTCGGATTCCGTCAGACAGCCTTCCTTCGAGCAGCATGCGGCAGCCACGTTTTCTGTAACCATGTCCATAGAATGCATGCCGGAGAGGACGCAGGTGACGGCCGGCTGATCCCAGAGCCAGCGGAGAGCCAGACTTGCCGGTGTCGGATTCTTTGCAAAATCCATCCGCCCGGTGCTTTTGGCGTTTTGGGCGCTTTTGGTATTCACGGCGTTTTCGGTTCTTTTCGGGAAGAGCTGCTGCGCCGCCTTCGGCAGCTTCTCCGTCAGACTGCCGCCCCGCAGCGGCTCCATAATGATCACAGGAATCCCGCGCCGGGCCGCTTCCTCCAGACCCCGGCGGCCCGCCTGTGCGTGCTCGTCCAGATAGTTGTACTGAATCTGGCAGAAGTCCCACGGATAGGCATCCAGAATCTGCAGGAACATGTCCGTGTTTCCGTGATACGAAAAACCGATATGACGGATCTGTCCGGCCGCCTTCTTTTCTGTGATCCAGGATTCGATGCCAAGCTGCACCAACTTTTCCCAGGAGGCCACATCCGAGAGCATGTGCATCAGATAATAATCAATGTGATCCGTCTGCAGTCTGGAAAGCTGCTCACGGAAATACCGTTCCGGAGCATGGGAGGATTTAATCAGGTACTGGGGCAGC
>JALEHL010000049.1 GCA_022770665.1 Bacillota bacterium | reverse complement strand
GACGCTGAAGGAAATCTTCGGTGATTATATTCAGATACGAAACTGTTCTCTGAAGGATCTTCAGGAAAAGAAGACCGTCCTGGAAGGAGATGCATACCTCGTGTCCAGAGAAACTCTCCTGGCACCGCTGCGAGACTATATCAGTGATTTTAAAAAAATTATCCTCATGGAGCGCAGCATCCTGAAGCAGGGTCTTTCTCATATGATGGATATTCCGTCCGGAAGCGATGTCCTGGTGGTAAATGACGCACCGGTCAGTACCATGAGTACGGTATACGAACTGTATGAACTGGGTTTCAACCATCTGAATCTGATTCCGATGGACCCGGATAAGGAGCCTTCCGGCATATATCGGAATATCCGGTATGCTGTGACCACCAATGAACCGGATTGGGTACCGCCATACATTGAAACAGTCATCGATATACAGTATCGGGTCATCAGTTTCTCGACCATGCTGAAGCTGGTGGATCTGCTCCAGCTGGATACCAATCTGCTGCATTTCAAACTGATACAGCACCTGAACTCCATCGCACAGCCAAACCTGGGTTTCCACAACAATTATCTGTACAACTATCTGAAGAGCCAGATGCTGGATCTGGTCATCGCTGATTCAGAAAGCACCATACTGGTTGTGGATTATGACTATAATCTGGTCTATTTCAACGAAAAGGCCAATCTTCTGTTTAACATAAAAAAATACAGCAGCGGTCCCCTGGCAAACTGCATCAGTGAAGACATCATAGAGCTTCTGCGCGGCAGCGATGACAGCACCCTCATCGATCTGTTCGGTGAACCGTTTCTTCTGCAAAAGACACCGTTAAAGCTGATGGATCAGCTGATGGGCTATTGTCTGACGCTGCAGAGTGAGACCAATCTTCGCCAGATTGAGAGTGAACTGACCACACAATTAAGAAAAAAGGGGATGTATGCTCCACACCATTTCCAGGATATCGTCCATCAGTCTCCTGCCATGTCCGCCTGCATCAGCATGGCCAAACAGATTGCAGCTACCGACTACACGATTCTGATCCGCGGTGAAAGCGGTGTTGGTAAGGAGCTTATGGCACAGTCCATACACAACTATTCCTCGCGGAAGAATGCAGCGTTTGTGGCAATCAACTGTGCTGCCCTTCCGGAATCTCTCCTGGAAAGTCAGCTCTTCGGCTACGAGGAAGGGGCTTTCACCGGCGCACATAAAAAGGGCCGGGCCGGTCTTTTCGAGCAGGCACATCTGGGCACACTGTTTTTGGACGAAATCGGAGATATTTCTCCGAATCTGCAGTCTCAGCTTCTGCGTGTTCTGCAGGAGAAGCAGGTGATGCGAATCGGAAGTGACCAGATCATCAATGTTGATGTCCGTATCATTGCAGCGACCAACCGAAACCTGGAAGAACGGGTAAGACAGGGGCTGTTCCGCGAAGATTTGTTCTATCGCCTCAACGTAATCCCGATTGAGATTTTGCCGCTCCGTCAGAGGCGGGAAGATATTCTTCCTTTGCTGGAACTTTTTCTGGGCAAAAAATACGATGAACTGTCTGAAAGCAGGAAGGTGCAGCTGACGAAATACAACTGGCCGGGAAACGTTCGCCAACTGGAAAATATAGCTACCTACTACAAGACGTTGGGCTCTTTCCCTGCATATTTACTGGAATCCGATTTCTCGGATCATCGTTCACACGCATCTTCGATGCATTCAAAATTTGTAGCTTCCAGTTTTTCTTCCCTGTCAGATCAGGTTCTGAATCTGATCTATGAGGGCTCCGAACCATTCCATGGGATCGGGCGGACAGTGCTTCTGCAGCAGCTTCGCGATATGGAGATCCGTATGAGCGAGGGGAATCTTCGGCAGATTCTTTCCGATCTGGAATCTCGGGGGCTTATCACAATTTCCAGAGGACGTTCCGGCTGCCGAATCACATCGGCAGGTCTGGCGGCTCTTAACGCCTTATCCAGCCAGACGCCAACCATTTAGTGTCCTGAAAGCACACCCGCCCAGAGCATTAAAAAAAATGGTGTACCCATTACGTGGTTACACCATTTTTTAATACAGTTTTCAGTTCAGATAATAATCCAGTCCTTCCACCCGGTCCACCGGACTGGCAAATGTTCTGGCCTGTGCTTCTGTTTTCCCGCAGCGCGCTTCGATAGCGGCCATCAGGCCGGATTTTTTCTCTGCGGTGGACAGAATGAGGATGATTTCCCGGTCCCCCTCTTCAGACAGCCCCCACAGGTTCAGAATCTTTTCGCTGGTAATTTTGCTGGCATGGACTACGGTTCCGCCAGAGGCGCCTACCGTTCTGGCAGCATCCATAACTTCTTCGCTGCTGCCTTTCTTTGCGATGGCAGCCACCATGGAGTACTCCATTTTCTCCGGCTGATGTCCCGCATCATCCTTCTGCGTCTGACTGTAATCGTGCATGCCGTCCAACGGCATGGTGAACACGATTCCTGTGCCCGCTTTTTTTAGCGGCAGGCACCGTCCCAGCTTCTCCGACATTTCGTAGGCCTGCTCTTTTGGCAACACGCTGATCAAAATTTTCTTTTCCGAACTGCCAAGCCGCAAAAGCTGCATCCATTCTTTCGACGCGGTCCCCTCACCTTCTATGTCGTAAAGAATCGGCACTTCGCACTCTGCGAAAACATGAGCGGCCACTGCGGCTATGACCGGTGTCACAATGGTTACCAGCACCCGCAGATCCTTTCGTGTTTCTGCACAGCCCAGCATGGACTCTATGCTTCTTTCCATCATATCCCTCCTTTTTTGAATTCTTGTACCCTTACCCTTGTTGCCTCCTTTATGGTTGTTTTACTTTGTTAAATTATACCGAAGATTTCTCTCCGGGTCAACGACTTCACGAAATCTTCAGATTCTGTCAGCCTGTCAGTTTCAGAAATTTGACAGAATGCAAGCAAAAAGCGCCAGACGTAAATCCGGCGCCGGGACTGTATATTTTGCGAAGTGAGGTCGGGCTACTTGCTGTACACCTTTTCCACATACGGGCTGGTGGCAGTCTTCAGCATGCCGCCGTAACCCAGGACGAACTGTACCACATCGCCCACCTGGTATGCTCTGTCGGATTTGGTGACATCCAGGATGATATGGTCAGAGCTTCCACCCAGGATGTCGATTTTCTCATCCAGCGGTTCCATGCTGTCGATGTCGGTATCCTGTTTGCCGATGGCGATGATTGCCCGCTTGATGATG
>JALEHL010000008.1 GCA_022770665.1 Bacillota bacterium | reverse complement strand
ATTTTTCTGTACCCTATCATTCTATGCAGCCAAAAAATAAAAAGAACCTGAAGCTTGTTCAGGTCGCGTTCAGAAATCAGAAAAAAGGCACACCGGAAGAATCCTGTCGCGAAAAAGTTTCCGCTTCCTCTTCTTTCAGTGTGCCCCGAAATGATGCAGTTATACACTCCCGCCGGAAAAAACGAAGGCGCTCCTACAGCACTTTCTCCAGAAAACTCTTTGTCCGCTCATTCGCCGGGTGGTCAAAGATCTGCTGCGGTGTGCCCCTTTCGATAATATGCCCGTCGGACATGAAAACAATTTCATCCGCCACTTCTCTGGCGAATCCCATCTCATGGGTGACCACAATCATGGTCATCCCCTCTGCCGCCAGTTCTTTCATCACATCCAGCACTTCACCGACCATTTCCGGATCCAGCGCCGAAGTCGGTTCGTCGAAAAGCATGACCTCCGGCTCCATGGCCAGCGCCCGCACGATGGCGATCCGCTGTTTCTGTCCGCCGGAAAGCATATTCGGGTATTCCCCTGCCTTTTCTGCCAGGCCCACCCGTTCCAGCAGCTTCATCGCCGCATCCCGGGCTTCCCGTTCCGTCTTCAGCTTCAGTGTGACCGGCGCCATCGTGATGTTTTCCAGAACCGTCTTATGCGAGAACAGGTTAAAATGCTGAAACACCATGCCCATCTTCTGACGGTGCCGGTTGATATCCACATCCTTCGACGTCAGATCCACACCCTGAAAGAAGATTTTGCCGGATGTCGGTTCCTCCAGCAGATTCAGACTCCGCAGGAGCGTCGATTTTCCGGAGCCCGACGGTCCGATCACCGCAATCACCTGCCCCTGCTTCACGCTGAAGTCGCAGTGGTCCAGCGCGACGACCTTCCCGCCGTTGTATTCCTTGACGATGTCTTTTACAGAAATGATTTCCTCAGTGTTTGTCGCCACGGCGCATCCTCCTCTCGATCCGTTCGATCACCTTCGATGTCGGATAAGTGATCGCAAAATATATGAGTGCGGCCAGCATGTACGGCCCGATGGAGATATAGGTGCTTCCGCCGATGGTCTGCGCGGTAAACATGATCTCCGCCATGCCCAGCACCATACATACTGAACTTTCCTTTACCATGGTGATCACTTCATTGGCCAGCGCAGGCAGCACGTTCTTGATCGCCTGCGGCAGAATCACCAGGCGCATGCTCTGCGACTGCGAAAGCCCCAGAGAGCGGGCCGCCTCCATCTGACCGCTGTCCACGGCCAGAATGCCCGCACGGAAGATCTCCGCCACATAGGCGGAGCTGTTCAGCGCCAGCGCCACAACACCCGGGATAAACCGGGTGGAATCGATAAAGCCGAAAATCATAAACTTCGGCACCTGAATAAACGAGAACACCCCGTAATAAATGATCATCAGCTGCACCAGAAGCGGTGTCGAGCGGAATACCGCAATATATGCGCCGGAGATGCACCGGATCGTCTTCCGTCTGCTGAGCCGCATGGTTGCCAGCAGCAGTGCCGGCAGTACCGCCATCAATACGGAAATCACAGAAAGAATCAGGGTGTATTCCACACCCTGAATCACTGCACTTCCATATTTGGGCAGAAAGCTGAAGTTGAAAAAGTTTATGGATGACATGTCCACAAACAGGCTTTGCCACCAGTCCCAAAACATAGATCGTACCTTTCTTTCCTGAAAATTCTGCAGCGCGTTTGTTCTGCAGCGCGTCTACTCTGCAGCGCGTCTACTCTGCCCTATTCTGCGTCTTCCTCGCTGCCTTCCTCACCGTCTTCCGGCGCGGAAACTTCCTGCCATACATCGGCCAGATCGTTCGCCTGCTGCTTGAATTCCTCGATCTTGTTTTCCTCGTTCAGCTTCGCGATCGCTTCATTGATCTTCGGAAGCAGTCCTTTCGGATCCCCCTTTGCCACAGCCACGCAGACATCTGCCGACTGTCCCAGCTCGTCAAAACTCAGCGCCACGAGATCGTCGTTGGTCGCCTGATACTGCTGTGCGACGGATCCGTCCACCAGGATCGCATCCACCTTGCCGTAGTTCACTTCTTTGATCAGATCCAGCACGCTCTGCAGCGCCACCGGATTCACATCCGGAATTTCACTGATGATGTCCAGCTTGGTCGTCGCAGTCTGGGCGCCGATCGTCTTTCCTTCAAAATCAGAGTAGGACTTGAACTGCTCTGCGTTTTCCTTCTTCACCAGGAACTGCGGCGCCAGCTCGGTCAGATACGGGTCGGAGAAGTCTGCCGCATTCTTCCGTTCTTCCGTCGCTTCGATGTCCGCCAGCACGATATCAAACTGTCCCTTGTTCAGGGAGGTGAGCAGGTTGTTGAAGGACATGTTCTCGATCTGCAGATCGACGTCCATATAGTCTGCGATATACTGTGCGGTATAAATATCGATTCCGCCGTACTGCATATCGCCATTGTCATCCGGATACATAAATTCAAACGGTGCATAATCGGCAGAGGTTCCCAGCACCAGAGTCGTCAGTTCCTCTGTTCCTTCCGCGCTTTCCCCGTCTCCGCTCTGGCCGCCGCATGCCGTCAGCGTGCACAGCGTCAAAACGAGAATCAGCCCTGCCGTCAGAATTTTTTTCAGTGTCATCGATGGTTTCTTCATTTTCTGTTTCCTTCTCTCTTATTTTCGATTTTCTTTTTCCTTTGCCGTTCCTGGCAACAGAGAGAATTATACATCGCAATGAATATTTTTTCAACCCCTTTTCTGCATTTTTTGTGAATAAAATTCATATTTTTTTGTATTATTGGTTTTCATTCGCAAATTGTGCGGTTTTCTGTGCATATTTATTCTCAGCAAAATCTTTCTTTTCTCGCTTTCGTGCATATGCATGATTATTCTGCTTGTTCTTCTGTCCGGTCGCAAAATAACGTCACCCGGGTTTTGCCGCCGTAGGTGCAGGTGTACAGCACCAGGTCATGGCCGCTGTTTTGCACGGCTTCCACGTCGGTGGGCTGCAGGATCGCGGTCTTCACCACTTCATAGTCGGTTTCTTCCCCGTCCATATCGGTGAAACGGACGGCGTCCCCCGGCTCCAGCTCGGAGAGCAGGCCGAAGTGGTTCTTGAAGTTATGGGCCGCGATCACCAGGTCGTCGGTTTTCGTCGACCCGAACTGTCTGCAGGGTCCAAACGACAGCCGCAGCTCGTCCCAGTCCGCCAGCACCGGAAGGGTCCGGTCGATGGCCGGTATCTCCAGATAGCCGATGTATTCATACCCCTCGACCTCCGCCAGCGTCATGCCGTTTTCCGTTTCGCCGGCCTCACCGATTTTGCTCTGTAATTCTTCCAGCGCCGCATCGGCCTGCCGCCCTGCTGTTTCGTCTTCCGCCCGGTTGTATGCGAAAAGGAGCAGCGCCGATCCGATCAGCACCGCTCCCAGAATGACGAAAGCGATTCCTGCTTTCGATTTATGCATGTTCTTTCTTCCTTCCTCTGAGGATCAGGATCACTCCGGCCGCCAGCACCAGCACGCCCAGTCCGCCGCAGAGCAGTACCGGCCAGTTCCGCTGTCCGGTCTGGATCAGCTTCGCGGTGTTGGTGACGGTTACAACCCCTTTCTTCACGCGATAGGACGGCACGTAGCCTTTCGGCACCTGGTCCTCCACGACCTTCCAGTCGCCGTCGGCATCCAGATCGTCCCAGGTGTAGGTCCAGCTGTTCCACTGGCCCAGGTGCACGGTTTCTACGGCTTTCTTGCCGTTATACAGGGTGATCTTCACCGAGTCCGGACGCTTTTTGCTGTCCTTGTCGTCCCAGGCTTTCTTCACGGTCAGGGATACGGGTTTCACCTCCGCATCGGCTTTCTGCTTCGTATTGGTGATGGTCACCTTCGAACCGCGGGTCTGATAGGTGGCCTTGTAGCCTTTCGGCACGATTTCCTTCACATTCCATGCATGGGACTGGTCCAGGTCCTCCCAGGTGTAAGTCCAGCCGGTGCTCTTTTTCAGCGTCACGGTATCGTACACTTCGCCGTCGCGATAAAGCTGCACTTTCACGGAAGACGGACGGTCCTTGCTGTCGCCTTTCCAGACTTTTTTCACGGTCACATCGCCGGCCGCCACGGTTTTCGTGTTGGTGATGACGGTGGTGTTTCCGGTAGTTTCATAGGAAGCGGCGTAGCCTTCCGGCACGTTTGCTTCTTCCACGGACCACTTGTTCCAGCGGCTCAGATTGCCCCAGGTGTAGGTCCACTGGTTGGATGCGTTCAGGACCTGGGTCTCCTGGACCTTGCCGTCCTTCAGCAGATTGACGGTGACCTGGGACGGACGGTCCTTCGCCTGGTCGCCTTCCCAGACTTTCCGCACGGTCAGCTGGCTGTCGGTTGTCGGCGGGGTCGGATAGTCAAAGGCTTCGACCTTGAACACCCAGTCGACTTCCCCGACGCGGTTGGCGTACTTGTTTCCAAGTTCCTTCGGAACAGAAAGCTCCACTGTCACATCCTGCGACTGTCCAGAGGACAGTGTTCCGAGAAGTACGCTGTCCATCAGCGCACCCGGTTCGGTTTCATTCTCCGGATGGGATGTATAGATCAGCTTTCCGGCATTGTATACCTTCATGGTCAGCTGAGACAGAAACTCCTGCATGGTGGCCACGGTTTCATCCCGCTGTCCATCCGGACGCACATCGGTTTCATGCTGGTCCTTCCCGTCGAGGCTTTCATAGGCTTCGCTGTAGGTCAGAGGATTTCCCTGCTCATCATGGATCTTTTCTGTCAGATAAACCTTGATATAGTCGCAGTCCCTGGCATCATTTTTTATCGTAATGGTTTCTGTCAGATTGTCTCCCGGCATCACATTCTTAAAGCCGTCAAACAGATCTGTCTTCGTATACTC
>JALEHL010000050.1 GCA_022770665.1 Bacillota bacterium | reverse complement strand
GCAGGACTTTCACCTGCTTCCATCTTAGCTTCGAATGTATTCCACTTTCGAAGAACATGAACGGGTTATTTTATTCCATGACTACTATATCATTTTCCTCTGCTTCCCGCAAGCCCGCATTGGAAAAATTTCACTTAAGGAGGCGGGGCAGCAGACCGGCCGCCTCCGGCTGGTCCGCTGCTCCGCTTGGATGAAAAGACCTGTTTCAATAAGAAAGCCGACCTCACCGATTCGATTCTTACCGGCAGACTTTCTTGTGATTCCGGAAATATCGTTAACGATATTTCCTACATAATAAAAAAGCTGCGGCCTGAGAATTCTTTCTCTGGCTGCAGCCCGTTTTCGCTGTATCCTCGTTGCCGGACCTTCCGTTTCCTGCCCGATGCCGACCTCCGCCGGATGCGGAATCTCTTCGGTCCGATCGCCATTCACGCAGTGCTTCACCGGCACCGTGAATGTTCCGGGTTCATGCATGTTTCCTGACTCAGAGATCCTCGCTGCAGTTCGCCTTCCCGCGAAACCTGACCGTTTCGCAGTGGCATCTCTGTAAACTGCCGCTCCCTCATTACAGTGGCGGGACCGTGCAGGACTTTCACCTGCTTCCATCTTAGCTCCGGAAAGATCTTCTGACAGATCAGACTGGAGAACATGATCCGTTTTATATTGTTTTTATTCCGTTTCAGCTAGAGTATATCATCTTTCTCTCTGCATTTCAAGAGTAATTTTTCGCGTCCATATAGCTGCTGTCCGCCCGTTATGCTTTCTGGAAACCTTCTCCCACAACCTCGTTGGAATCCAGAATGATGAGGAATGCATCAGGATCGATCTTTTTCACTGCGCGCCGGATTCCTACCATCTGCTTGTTGCTGCAGGCACACATCACCACATCTTTCTCACTCTGCGTAAAGCTGCCCTCGGCCTTCAGGAACGTGCAGCCCCGGCCTGTGAGCCGGTCAATTTCCCGGCCGATGGATTTTGCAAAGTCCGTAACCACGAGTGCTATCTTTCCCCGTGAGACACCGCACATTACCTTATCCAGTACCGTGGAGAGCAGGACATTGATAATCATGCCGTAGATGAAGCCGTCCACGTTCTTTGATACCAGAATAGTTCCCAGCAGAATGATGCTGGATTCCATCGCCAGCGAAATGTTTCCCAGCGACAGATGGGGCTTCAGAGCGCGGATCGACATGATAATAAAGTCTGATCCTCCCGTAGAAGACTCCCGCAGGTAAATCAGGGCGTATCCCAGCCCGGACAGAACGCCGGTGCAGATGGCTGCCAGCATCCGGTCTCCGGTATATACCGGAAACAGCGGCGCGACCAGGTCCATGATCAGTGAAGTGATCACAATCGTCCGAAGAGACCGGAGCAGGAACTGTTTTCCCAGGATCCTCCAGCAGAGAATTGCAACCGGAATATTCAGAATCAGTGCAACGGTTCCGATCGGCAGACCGAAAAGATGATAAAGGATCAGACCGATCCCGTTGAATCCGACCATCGGAAATTCCGCTGCTGCTGCAAAATTGTAGGTGCCGAGGGCAATCAGGATGCCTCCGGCGATATCCATCAGAATATCGACTGCCAGTTCTTTTGGCTGTCCAAGTGTTTTCATGCTAACCTTCCTTTCGAAAAAAAGAACTGGTCTGCAATGCCAGTCCTTCTCTATGTTTACTATGGAGCTGATTCTACATTTCTTTATTTCTTTGGTGTTTCCTTTCCTGATAGATAGTATATCACGGTTCCTGTATCGGTGTAACTTCGCAGCAGAGAAGATTCCGTGAAACAGGGTTCACGCTATTGTTTTTTCTCATAATATTTCTGTTTTATTTTTGTTTTATATACAATTTCGCCTTCTCTTTCCCGGATGCGTCTAAAAAAGTATACAAAACATCATTGTATTTTCACAGGAATCGGTTATACTGGAGTTATACATAAAAAGGAGAACATTCAACTTGACACCAGAGCAGACAACACCATTTACCATTTTACGCGGCGGGCTTTCTGAAACCGCCCGGGATCGCAGGAAGGTCTTTCTTTCTGCATCTGTGACAGATACACGCCTGATGGGCGTCACCGGCCTGACCATTCACTGGCTTCTGCCGGAAAATGAAACGCTGACGCATTTCCATCAGTTTTTCTATTTTGATGCAGAAGAATTCGGGTTCGATACGTATAAAAGTGTTCTGACCGGAGAAGACGGCCAGGGTATCGACGAGCTTCAGGATACAGAGAATTCTCTGCTCGGAGGTCTGGGCGGCAAGCAGGTCGCAGTGACCGAAAAAGAAGCCGTCTATATGGTGCAGGAATACGTTTCCATGAATCGTCAGAAGGGGCTTGCGCTGCCGGACGGCTATGAAGAATATCGCTTTCTCCTGCTGCATCCGGTCACCCTGGACCGGACAGAAGAATATGTGCTCATGTCCAAGCAGTGTCCCGTTCTCACCTCACCGTACCAGGTCATCACATATTTCCTGATGCGCTGTTTCGGGAAAGATTTCGGTGCTGCGCGGTTTCTGACAAAAAACTATGTCCGTACAAACCTGTTTCCGGAGCACAAGATGGCGACTCTCTTCCGCAATGTGATCGACCCTGCGCCGGATCCGGACAGCGGCAGCAATACGGATTATCACGCTACCGGCAGTGACGGAGATTTTGATACGTTTCAGACCCATACGTCCTATCTGTGCGAGTCATTGATTGAATATGATCAGGAGTTTTATCTGGTCGTGACGCAGGTGACGCTGGATCATCTGCGGGTCGTGCGTTTCGAAAAAATTTCATCCTTCCGCATTTCCACGGCGGAAGCATCCATGATGCTTTCTCGTCCGGAATATGTGACCGTATTCGACTGGTATGAAGGTGCGCCGCCATTTACCCGCAATTCAACCGAACTGTCCAGCCGTTCCATGATCTGCCCTCATGAAAACGGACAGCTGTTTATGATATTTTACCCCCATAACAACCATGTGAGCCGGCGGATTTATCTGCTGAACGATGATGTGCTGGGCAACTATTATGCCTCTGACAGCGGCCAGCTGATCCTGACGTCCTACACTGCGGACGGGATTCGTATGCTGGAAAATGATTTCATTGCTTCCGGGCTCGCTTCCTGCGCAGTTCTTGCGGCAAAATACCAGTTTGATGAACCCGTTCTGGAAGAATTCATTTCCAGCGGATTCGATGACTTCACGGATTTTGCGGCATTTATCTCAACCGACGCAGACGGCGGCGATGAATAATATTGCAATATGCTTCTGAAAAAAAACAGATCTCTGACTTCTCAGGGACCTGTTTTTTTATTGCTCTTTTCCATTGCCTGTGTTCAGCATTCTTCTGAATTGCTGTTCCGGTCTTCCTTTTCTGCGCCGGTATCCGTTCCGCAGTCTGCACCGCAGCTTTCGCAGGCTCCGCTGCATCCGCCGCTTTCCGCCGTCTGCCCGAATTCGCTTTCCGCGTTTCCTTCTTCAGATTCCTCTGCAAAAGCATCGTATCCATCATCATAATATTTTTCAATTCCTGCAAGATGCCGATCCACTGAAACGGTCTTGCGGCAGAGAATGATGAACATCATCAGCAGCTCGAACACCACGCGCAGAAGCAGGTTCAGCAGCACCAGCTCTGCAAGTCCGAGAAGGAACGAACCGAGAATGACCGTGATGATCCCTGTCACTGTCACTACGCAGGTCAGCACAATATATACAAGCCGCAGAATCTCCTCTGCATAGAAGCGGTTGAAATTCATCAGATTGTACAGTTTCCCCCGGAATCCGGTGTATTTCCCCTCGTTTTTCTTACGAAAGAAAGTAAAAAACAGGACAAGGCCCGCCACTGCGGCAAGAATTGCCGCCACGGCGATGACCAGCTGTCCGTTCAGAAAATTCATCATTGGTGTACTATAATAATATCCGTTTATCATTTCTGTCCCCTTTCCGATTCCACATTCCTCGTTCGATGTATGAATCTATGCTTCTATCATACACCATCTCTGTATCTGTATACAATGACAGGTTTGTGAAAAAACAGAGAAAATTCTGTTTTAAATCGGAATTATGTCAACTCTTGTTCGTCTGTTCGCAAACAAAATTTAACATGCTTTTATCCTCTGTTTTTCAATCTCTGCGCCAATTATCCACATGGTTTGCCCATATTGTATACAATTTTATTCATATCGTTATGTGGATTGATTCATAAAAAATATCATTGAAATTTCAATGTGGAACCTGATATTATCTGCTTGTCAAGCAGAAGTTATCCACAGAGTCTATCGTAATATGTCAGTTGTTTTTCTGCGTATTTATACTGTCAGTCACTGGTATTTTTTTCTTCAGAGGCAGGCATAATTTTTCATTGATTCCCTGCCAGATCGCTTCCGCAAGCTGCCTCTGATATTCAGCTTCCTGAAGTTTTCCGGCTTCTTCCGGGCAGGACAGGAAACCGCATTCCACCAGAATGATCGTGCAGGGCGGGTTCTGAAAGAGAAGAATATCACTTTTCTTCATTGCCTTCCGTTCTCTCCCGTCTGAAATTTCTTCTTCCAGCGCAGCCTGTACCGACTCCGCAAAATCCTTGCTTCCGAGGCTGCTGCTTTCGTTCTTTTTTTCGCCTTCCGGATAAAATACCTGAGCCCCATATACGGACGGATCCTGCGGGTAGCTGTTCAGATGAATGGACACCGCCAGATCTGCATCGGCTTCCTGCATGATTTCTTTCCGCCGCAACAGATCCTCTCTTTTCTTCGCCCCTAGTTCTCCGCTGCACAGTGCGGTATCGCTCTCCCTTGTCATCACGGTATGTACCGGATATGAGGAGGCCACCTGTTTCAGCTGAAGGGCGATCGCCAGATTCAGATTTTTTTCCTCTGTCCCGTCGGCGGCAGAGGCTCCGCTGTCGAAGCCCCCATGACCTGCATCAATTACGAGAACCGGTTCTCCTGCTTTTTCCGGCAGCCCGGCAGATGCTTGCGTGCTTCCTTCCGGAAGGAGATCGGCTGTCATGAACCAGAAGCAGAACGCAAACCCAAAAGTAAACGCAGCACCTGCTGCAAAGATTTTGCAGAGAATCGATTTCATGCATTCGTCCGCCTTTCTTTCTTTTCTGAAGAAAGTTTATGCCATGACGTAGGAATTCTTTCCTCTTTGTGGTATGATAGGGGGTAAGAAAAGGAGGACACAGGAAATGAGCACCATTCGATTATATAAAGAAGACGTCTACAGGAAAGAAGCTGCGGCCCATATCACTTCCGTCTGTGAAAAAAACGGGCATGCTCTGGTCACCCTGGATCAGACTCTTTTCTTTCCGGAAGGCGGCGGGCAGAGCTGTGATCAGGGAACGCTGGCCGGTTTTGAAGTCTTAGATGTACAGGAAAAAGACGGGGAAGTTTATCATCTGGTGGACTGTCAGTGTGCAGATCTGCCGAAACCGGATGAAAACTGTGAAGTGGAACTGATCCTGGACTGGAATCACCGATTTGACAATATGCAGCGCCACTGCGGCGAGCATATCGTCAGCGGGGCTTTCTTCAGAGAATACGGTGGGGTCAACCGCGGATTTCACATGGGTGACCAGTATATGACGCTAGATATCAGCCTGGAATCTGACCCTGCCTATGATAAAGTGACCTGGGAGATGGCGGAGCATATTGAACGTTGTGCCAATCAGGTGATCTGGTCCGGCGCCCCGGTAATCACTCGTCATTTTGATACTTTTGAGGAGGCATCGCAGCTTCCGCTCAGAAAAGCTCTTGCCATTGATGAGGATATCACGATCGTCTCCATTGGAGATCCGGACAGTCCTGCTGACTGCGTTGCCTGCTGCGGAACGCATCCGAAAAATGCGGCAGAAGTCGGTATGATAAAAATTTATAAAGTCGAAAGCAACAAGGGGATGTTTCGAATTTACATGGAAGCGGGTCAGAGGGCATTCCGCCGCTATCAGCAGGAGTATGATGTGCTGACCGATCTAGGAAGCCGTCTTTCTGCCGGTACCGAAGATCTGATGAAAAAGTATCTGGCACAGCAGGAAAAGGCCGCCGAAGTCCGGCAGCAGCTGGGGCAGCTGCGTCGTTATGTCATCGGACAGGAAGCCCAGAAGATCCGTGCCTGTCTTTCCACCGGCGCTTCCGCCGCTCCCGCACCTGGCGGCAGTACGCGGAATCCTGCGTTCTATTATGATATTCTCACGGTGGACGACCTGCTGAATCTGGCGAAAGAGCTGCAGGGTGCAATTCCGTCTGTGCTCTTTCTGGTACATCGTCCGAGTCACACGGTTCTTCTCTGTTCCGACGGAGAACCGCACTGCGGCAGACTTGTGAAAGAGAATGCTTCCATTTACGGCGGGAAAGGCGGCGGCAGTGCTGTGACAGCCCGTGCGATCTTCCAGAAGGAAGAATATGTGGATACTTTCATCGATCTGATTGACAAACATCTGCGGTAAATGGAACTGTTAAAAAACTGCCGGGCGCAGCGTTTCCGCTCTGCCCGGCAGTTTTTTAACAGCTGATTTTTTTCTTTTTTCTCTGCACCTAGCCCAGCACGTACACCGTCGTCCACCGTGCTCCCCACAGAATGCACTGGTCAAACCGCTCCATATACAGATCCACGGTGTTTCCCTGGATCGCAGAGCCCACATCGTTTGCCACCGCGTAGCCATATCCTTCAATATACAGTTTCGATCCAAGCGGAATCACATCCGGATCTACCGCAACGGTTCCGTACCGGCACGGCAAACCGTAGGATCCGGCCGGATTTCCCTCAAAGTGATAGGACACCGCCCGAACGTTTTCTATTTTCCGCATATACTTCAGATCAGTCGGACGCTGAAAGGAGATCTTCGTTCCCCAGCCGATGATCTTATCCTTCTTCTTTTTCACCGTTTCTTCTTTTACCAGATGCCGATCTGTTACTTCCCCGTCGACGGTAGTGACCGACCAGGTTTCCCGGATTTTTCCTTTCCGGCCTTTTTGGGTTATCTGCACATCCCCGATCTGGATGGAACTGTCTGCACGTTCCACCACCTGAAAATCAGTCTCCCGCATCCTGGTTTCTTCGGAAACCTCCACACGTTTCACGGTGATCTGGTCTCCTTTTTTCAGAACCGTGTCCATAGACGGTTCCACAATGTCATTTTCATCGCAGGTGATTTCAGCCTGTTTCAGCGCCTCTTCCACGGTCATAGGCAGCCCTGTGACCGTTACGGTATTTCCATCTGCGATAATATTTACATGAATCGCCTTTCGAATATGGATCTCCATGCCGTTTTCCACCGGATCCTCCAGGTCTGCATCGATTTCGTCTTCTTCCGGATCATAGTCTATTTCATGCGCTTCCAGAAAGCGATCCACCTGATGTGCTGTCGTTTCATATACTCTTGATACCGTTTCAATCGAATCATCAATACTGACTGTAACTTCCCGCGGCATTGCATAGCCTGCCACGATGATCCCCAGAACCGCTACACAGCAAAGCACTGCTGCGATCCTTGCAAGTTTCGGGTTTCTCACTGCATGCCGCCTGACCCATTGCCGCACCCTCCTGCAGCGATCATATACAGCTTCCAGCAGCTGTTCCCCTTTGCCTTTCGGTTTGTCTATCATAAGCTCCTCCTGTAAGCACCTTTACAGTTTACCATAAATCCGTAATAAAATCAAGTTTTCCATAGGTACTACCTCTATACTTGCCTGTTTTCACGAAATTAATACCTTCTTTCTGTTTACAGAAAACGGTCGCGCATGCTGGAGTTGGGCGCGCAAAAAAAAATGGCGGACTGATGTCCGCCGTTTTTGTACTCTTAGAAAGAAAGCTTATTCTTCTTCCATAGCTTTCATGTTCGGATCTTTGTGAAGCTCACAGCCGGTTGCAGCCTGGATATCATCCCAGGTGTAATCCGGATGTAACTCCGTTACCCAGATACCGTCTTCTCTTACTTCCATGACACCCATTTCGGTGATGATCTTGGAAACACACTTTTCTGCAGTCAGAGGCAGGTTGCATTTCTTCAGGATCTTGTGTTTTCCCTTCTGAGTATGCATCATTACAATGATAACCTCAGGGCATCCGACACACAGATCCATGGCACCGCCCATACCGGCTACCTTCTTGCCCGGTACGATCCAGTTTGCCAGGTCACCGTTTTCAGCAACTTCCATTGCGCCCAGCACGGTTGCCTTTACGTGGCCGCCTCTTACCAGACCGAAAGATTCTGCGGTATCGAAATATTTTACTCTTGGCACGACAGTTACATAAGTACCGCCGGAGTTGATGATATCCACATCCAGATTGGACTCATCCGCAACTTCATCAATGCCGGCAAATCCGTTTTCAGAGTGGCAGGTAACCATGATATCTTCTGGAAGATAATCTGCCACCATGGTCGGTAAGCCGATACCCAGGTTGATGAAATCACCGTCTTTAAATTCTTTTGCGCATCTCTTCGCAATTCTCGCTTTTAAATCTGCCATTTCTTTTCTCCTTCCACAATCGCATCAACAAGTACGCCCGCAACTGCAAACATATCCGGGTCGATCTCGCCGATTTCAACAATCTTTTCCGGTGCGATAATTGTCTTGGTTGCAGCGCCGGACATTACATAGTTGAAGTTCTTCGTTGCTTTTGCGCAGTAGAAATTACCGAACTTATCTGCTACAGACGGTCTGATAAATGCATAATCTGCATGTAACGGCAGTTCGAACAGATATTTCTTTCCTTCGATCTCCACGACCTTCTTTTCTCTTCCCAGCTCGTCCAGTTCCGTTTCCATCGGAGTACCTACACCGGTCGGAGTCAGAACACCGCCCAGTCCATAGGCTGCTGCACGGATTTTTTCTGCCAGAGTTCCCTGCGGAACCAGGGTATATTTCAGAGTGCCTTCAGCAAACTGCTCATTCAGCTTCGGGTTAACGCCTAAGTGGGAGGCGATGATGTGGTCTACCATATGGTGTTCCAGTAATTTGCCTACACCTCTTGCAGTCTTTCCTGCAAATTCGCCTGCCGGCTGACCTGCATCCAGGCCGCCATCGTTGGCAATTACAGTCAGGTGTTTTACGCCCTTTCTAACCAGAGCGTCCATCAGAATTTCAGGTGAACCGGTTGCCAGGAAGCCGCCGACCATGATGGTCATACCGTCTTTTACGCCTGCAACTGCTTCATCTGCAGTCATAATTTTGTTAATCATTGTTCTTTCACCTTTCTTAAAATTACTTATACATCAACCTACACAACAACGAAGTGGCGGGGCAAGCCTGCCCCACCAATCGTTAAAATTATATCACGCATTTATTCTGCTGTAAAGGTCTTTCCAGCGGAAGTTGTGTATAAATTATCTGTCTGCAATATTCGGTTTCTTCTCCCAGCCGCGCTTCTTGACTTCCTGCATAATGAAGGACATAACATGTTCCGCATATTTTCCAGGGCCGAAACCGGCATCATATCCCAGTTCCTGTGCCAGCTCATGGGAAATTCTCGGGCCGCCGCAGGTCAGAATGATCTTGTCTCTCAGACCTTCTGCCTCCATCAGCTCCGTCATCTTCGTCAGGTTCATGATATGGATATCCTTCTGCGTTACCGTCTGGGATACCAGAATTGCGTCAGCATTGACTTCCTTTGCCTTTGCGATCAGCGCTTCACAAGGGACCTGAGATCCCATGTTGTAAGCGACTACGTTCTTGAATCTTTCCAGGCCGAAGTGACCGTGGAAGCCCTTCATCTGAATGATTGCGTCGATACCTACGGTATGCGCATCGGATTCGATGGAAGCACCCACCACAACGATATCTCTGCCGATATTTTCACCGATCCATTCGCCGCACTCTACTCTGTCAAATACTTCGCCTTCTACCTTCGGAACAACGATCTGCGTATAATCGATTGTCGGTGTGGCGCAGCCATATACGTTAAAGAACGTATAACCTTTTGTCAGTTCACAGTAGTATGCGATATTCGGTTCTTCCAGACCCAGCTTCTTCACATACTGCTTGGCGCATTCTTCTGCTTCTTCACCGTACGGTACAGGAAGCGTAAAAGAAAGCTGTACTTTTCCATCGTTCAAAGCGTCGCCATATGGCTTTACTTTTGTTAAATCTACCTGCGTAGTTGCACATGTTGTCATTATATTACACCTCCCTATTCGTGATCCAGGAATAATTCAATAAACGGATTGAAGTAGTTTTCACCCTTCGTGCAGACGCCTTCCAGGCCGTGGCCGCCGTCGAACGGACGCTTTACCCCACCGAAGATACCTTTTTCAATAGTGGAGAACAGGCCTTCTTTCTCTACTTCGGCCAGCAGCGCATCGGCTTTGCTCAGAACTTCCTGCGCTCTCCTCTGGATGATGCCATCCTTCTTGAATTCCACTTCTTCACCGAGGTGTCTGCAGTTATTGAAGATATACTGCGCATTTTCAATTGCCAGATATCTGTCCTGCATCAGTGGTGTATGAATTGCTTCGGTCAGCATACCGGTCAGCAGGATGGACTGGTTGGTCCATACGGTAACCAGGTTGAACAGTGCATCCTGCAGATGTCCTCTGAAGATGTTTCCGGTCATGAACTTTGTAGGAGGCATATATTTTAATCTTGCCTTCGGGAAGATTTCTCTCGCCATCTGCGCCTGTGCCAGCTCCAGCAGGAAGCCGTCTTCTGTGGACGGATCCATTTCGAATGCATGTCCCAGACCCATCTGCTCCTCCGGAATATTCGCCAGAACAGCGAACTGTTCATTGATGAACTGAGAAGCCGTTACAGTGTGTGCAGCCTCTATCGCATCATCTGTAGTCAGGTAGTTGTCTTCACCGGAGTTGAAGATGATACCGCAGTAACCGATGATGACTCTGGACATATACTGGTCAACCAGTGTTCTCTGCATGTTGATATCTCTGAACAGAATACCGTAAATTGCGTCATTCAGCATAACGTCCAGTCTTTCCAGAGCGCCCATGGCAGCGATTTCCGGCATGCACATGCCAGAGGAGTAATTGCAGAGTCTGATGTACCTGCCGACTTCTTCGCTGACTTCATCAAGCGCTTTTCTCATGATTCTGAAGTTTTCCTGTGTCGCATAAGTGCCGCCGAAACCTTCTGTGGTTGCACCGTAAGGAACGTAGTCCAGCAGGGACTGCGCAGTGGTACGGATGACTGCGATAATATCTGCACCCTGTCTTGCAGCAGCCTGTGCCTGGATGACATCTTCGTAAATGTTTCCGGTTGCAACGATTACGTATATGTAAGGTTCCTTGCCCTCGCCGATTGTGTTGAGATATTCTTCTCTCTTTGCCTTCTGTGCATCGATTTTCGCAAAAGTGGCTTTGATGGCAGGCTTTAATGCCTCTGCTGCCTCTTCCTGCGTGCAGGTTGGAAGCTTAACAATATCCAGCTTTCCAGCGGAGATGTCTTCTGCGATTTCCTGCGGTGTCTTTCCAGTCTGAACGATGGCATTTCCCATCAGATATGCAACGCCGGTAGGAAGTGCTCCCGCTTCCTTGATGTGGTCAACAACAACGTTTGGCAGCGGGTTGTCGACTTCATCAACACCATCAACACCCAGCAGTCTCAGAATGGTTCTTTCTGTGGATACTGTTGTATGACGGTCAATAAAATCCTGCATGTCGTGTGCAATGTTTGCTGCATGCTGGCGAGCACTGTCAACAACCTTAGAATCAAGATTTAATTTGCTTTTCATCCTCGTTTCTCCTTTATTTTAAATACTTCTGCGCACCATCGATGATTTCTTTGCTGATTCCCAGCATTTTTGCGATGTTCAGCGCATCTTTCGGGACCTGCCCCTGCCGCTGCACGCGGTAGAGCCGGTAGTCCATATATTTGGAAATAATATTGATCCGTTCACGCCGGTTCGCATACTGGATTTCTCTGTTCAGTTTGCTGAAATCTGCATCTGCAAGTCCTCTGACCTGCATATTTATGACGCCTTCTGTCTCCGTAACCGTTTCAAAATGTGTCGTGATCAGTGTAATATACGGCTTTTCCTTCAGATAGTCCACCAGACTTCTCGTCAGGGCCAGTCCCTCCACCGGGTTTGTCCCGCTGGCTATTTCGTCAATTAAGATAACCGACCGTTCACTGCTGTTGTCCAGGATCTCCTTCAGCTCCTCCATTTCGCTGCCGAAACTGGAAAGACCTCTTTCGACGGACTGGCTGTCCCCGATGAGCATCTGCATGTAATTGGAGAGTCCTACTCTGGCGCGCCGGCATGGCACGAAGAAGCCATACTGCGCCAGCGCGGACACCTGTCCGACCAACTTCAGTGAAATCGTTTTTCCACCCATATTCGCGCCCGTAATGCAAGTAACTCCATCGCCCAGAGAGATACTTACCGGACAGTACTTCTTACCCTTTTTGCTGAGGATGTCTTCAACCTGAAGATTCCGTCCCTCCTCAATCTCTATAATATGCTCGTCTGTGATTTCAGGCCGTGTACAACTGTGCTCCATGGCATAGGTTGCTTTTCCCAGTGCCAGATCCAGCGCACCCATTCGCCGGCAGTTTTCCGTCAGGCACTGTTCCCATACCGAGATCTTCTGTGACAGATCGGCCCGGATGGCATCCTCTTCCTCTTCCATCTGAAGATTCAGATCTTCCATCTTTTTCACATAATCAAATACCGCACCAGATGGTTTCAGCTGGAATGTCAGGGACATGTAGTCCTCGTCCACCAGCTCCAGATCCGGAATGGATCTCACCTTTTCCAGATCCGGGTTCGACCGGGATACCATGATATCGAATTTCGGCGTCAGCTGGATCCCGTACTCTTTGCGTATGGCCTCCCTCTTTGCCTTCTGCTCTTTTCGCATCTCCACCTCAATGGACCGTTTCTCCTTCCGGAGCTCTCCCAGTTTCTCCGAGAATTCATCGTAGATGTAAAACGTGTTGATCCGGTCCCGTCTCGGATCCAGCACATTCAGCAGTTCTGTGGTATCCTCCAGTCTGTATTCGTCAGGCACGCAGCTTTTTTCCAGAAGCTGCGACAGCCTTCTCATCTGCAAAAGAAGTGTTTTCACTTCATAAATCTCGACCACCGAAAGAACAGATTTTGCACTGCGGCTTAAGGTGTAGGACACGTCCTTCATCTCCATGAACAGCTCTTCAATCTGCTCCACCAGACGCGGATTCTCCCCGGCGAATTCGATCATGCGCTGCACTTTGTCAAGTTCGCCCCGCAGCTCCTCTTCTTCGCCTGGAAAATATGGCCGAATTTCTTTTAACTGTTTTTTTCCGAAGGGAGTATTCAGGTTAATGCATGACAGGATGTACTCCAGACCTGTCTCCGTTCTTGTTTTCACGTTGGCCAGTCTTCTGTTTTTTCCTGCTTTCATAAATCTTCTCCCTCTGTCTCCCGCCGCCCTCCGGCAGCTGTAATTTTTATTTTCTCACGTCGATCAGCTGCATGCCCGGAATCGCTTCCTGCATCGCGGCGATCATCGCTTCACTTTCAAAAGAATATCCGCCTGGTGACCACGGGTTCACCGTTACAGCGGCAACTTTAATGTTTTTCAGCACATTGATCCGGAATCCCTTCTTCCGCAGCTTTCTCCAGTCCATCGCATTGATAAAGATCTTCGTCGGATCTTTCAGGATAAACCGAACCTGCTTCAGTTTTTTCGGGCTGATGTCACAGATCACGCTGTTCGTAAAGGCACCCGGAATATATACATACTCCGTATCCTCGTCAATGGCTTCGTCGATAAAGCGGCTTCCGCCAAGACCGGTTTTCAGATCCAGCGCTTCCGCTCTGTCCCCCTTTATAAGAAGAATCCTCTCCTGGGAAAGGTTCTCTTCAATCTGCGTTCTGGCCGGACATGCCTCCAGTTCATCCAGACTGTAAAGAGATACCAGATGGGCCGTTTCTTCCACCACTTTTTTCATATTCCGGGAAAGTGCCGCACCAGTGGACAGAATAATCGCATCTGATGTTTCCGGAGATGCGATCGCTTTCCGGTCGATGGCTCCGTCAATCAGAATCAGTTCACATCCATAGCTGAACAGTTCTTCACAGACACGCTTTGTATCCATGGCTGCCGGCGGGCCGGCAATCTGAACATAGCCGCTGTCTGCAACTCTGCAGATAAGCAGATCACCCATCGGGGTAGAATATCTGGTCTTTTTCAGAATCTCCATTCCGGCATCTGCCATATCATACAGCTGTGTAGGCACGGTTACAATGGTATCCTGATCCAGATAGATCTTCGGCTTTTCCGTTCCGGTCACCAGGTCCTGTGTTTCCCCGTCACGTCCAATGGATGTGACGCCCAGTCTGATTCCCTCATCCATAGCCTCCTCAATCAGATAATTGAGTGCCGTGGTCTTCCCGGCGTTTTTCGCCATACCGACGACAGAGATTGTTTTATATTTCTGTGCTAAATCGTTTAGTAAACCCATTCTGATAAATTCCTTTTCATATCTGCGGGGAGGCATTTGCCTCCCCGCAGGTATTTTCCATATGACCCGGAACCGTTCCGGACCTGCATCCTAGTGATGTTCGTTTCTCTGATGTCTCAGCAGGTTTGCCGGCTCCATGGATTTGATTTCCGGACCTTCGCCCAGGGCAGATACACCCTGGTACTTGTAGGTCTTCTTGCCGGTGCAGTAATCGCAGGTGCAAGGCAGATCCGGCAGCTGCGGTTCGGTGTATGTAGTGATTACACCTTCGTAGTTTCTCAGGATCACCTTATGCGGCGTCTGGGAAATCACGTACTGCGGCATTACCGGCGTCTTTCCGCCGCCTCCCGGTGCGTCTACTACGAAAGTAGGTACCGCATAGCCGGAAGTATGTCCTCTCAGACCTTCGATGATTTCGATACCCTTTGCAACAGAAGTTCTGAAGTGTTCGATACCGATGGACAGGTCGCAGATGTAGATGTAGTATGGTCTTACTCTGTTCATAACCAGCTTCTGAACCAGTTCTCTCATGATGTGCTTGCAGTCGTTTACGCCTCTCAGCAGTACAGACTGGTTGCCCAGAGGGATACCGGCGTCAGCCAGCTTTCTCAGTGCTTCGCATGCATCCGGAGTCAGTTCCTTCGGGTGATTGAAGTGGGTGTTGAGCCAGATCGGATGATATTTTTTCAGCATGTTGCACAGCTTGTCGGTAATTCTCATCGGCATTACAACCGGTGTTCTGGAGCCGATTCTTACGATTTCAACATGCGGAATCTTTCTCAGTTCGCTGATGATGTATTCCAGCGTATCGTCTTCTACGCACAGTGCGTCACCGCCGGACAGCAGAACGTCACGAACAACCGGCGTTCTTCTGATGTAATCCAGACATGCATCGATGTCTTCTCTGGATCTTGCGCCGTCGGTTTCGCCGGCAAGTCTTCTTCTGGTGCAGTGTCTGCAGTACATGGAGCACTGGTCGGTGATCAGGAACAGAACTCTGTCCGGATATCTGTGCGTCAGACCAGGCGCCGGAGAGTCTGCATCTTCATGCAGAGGGTCCGCATCATCCGCATCGGATCTGTGCATTTCCGCCAGAGTCGGAACAGCCTGCATTCTGACCGGATCTCTCGGATCATCCGGATCCATCAGGGATGCATAGTACGGTGTGATACCTACACGGAAGCCGCCCATTACCTTCTCAATATCCGCTTTTTCCTGTTCGGTCAGATTCACAACCTGTGCGATCTCTTCCACGGTAGATAATCTGTGCTCTACCTGCCAATGCCAGTCATTCCACTGCTCATCAGTTACATCCTTGAATAAAGGAATGTCTTTCCAATTTCTAATTGCCATTCTGTTCTCCTTTATATTTTTTCGGACTGCGGAATACATCCTCCGAATGACTCCGCAGTCTTCCTATTAATAACTCAAACTTGCAAGCCGCTCTGCGGATTAAGCATACATTTCAGCAAACAGCTTTCTCAGGCCTTCGTTTTCCCGCAGTTCCTGCAGTGTGATTTCTGCATGACCTTTGGTGTAGCCGTTTCCGATCATCATGTTTACATCCTTGCCAACGCCTTCTGCACCCAGCGCAGCCTTCGTGAAAGAAGTTGCCATGGAGAAGAAGTATACCAGTCCCTCATCCTTGGTAGCCAGGATGGAAGCCATCTCTGTATTTTCAATGTTTACGCAGTTGATAACGATGTCAGCCAGCTGTCCGTCAGTTGCTTCCATCACCTTGTTGTAAACATCTACTGCATCCGTAGCATCTGCAACCATGTAGATGTCTGCCAGATCCAGGTTCTTCGCTCTTGCTTCGGACTTCGGAGATCCTTCGATGCAGATTACCTTGCCGGTTACGCCGGCTCTCTTCTTTGCTTCATATAAGCAGAGCAGACCGGACTTGCCGCCGCCGCCGATGACTACTACCGTCTGACCAGGTTTCACCAGTTTTGCAGTCTGTGCAGGCGCACCAGCTACGTCCAGAGCGGACAGAGCCAGACCTTCCGGCATATCATCCGGTAATTTTGCATAGATACCGGACTGGAACAGAATTGCCTTACCCTTGATATCAACCTGATCGATTTCCGGTCTTACTTCCAGAATTTCATCAATTCTCAGCGGAGTCAGGGACAGGGAAACCAGAGTTGCGATCTTATCACCAACCTTCAGGTCGCCGACATAATTATCTCCGATTTTTTCTACGGTACCGATCAGCATGCCGCCGGAACCGGTCCAAGGATTCTTATGCTTACCGGCTTTCGCAACAATTCCCAGCATAATTTCTTTGATTTTTTCAATATCTCCGCCAGCTCTCCTGGAAATTTCCGTGAAGGAAGCGGAATCAATGTTTAAAGTCTTAACGTCAATCAGTACTTCGTTGTCGTAGATTTCATCCATGTTGTTATCTACAACATCAGCAGGCTGTGGTAATACACCCTTTGGGGAGATTACACGGTGAGTTCCGTAAGGACTTCCTTTTTTCATCTTAAATTCCTCCTAAAAACTTTCTTTCGTGCCGTACCCAAAACAGCACATCCCTTTGCATTCTATCATCAATGAACCCCCGCACAGGCGTCCATGTATGAACAGTGGGAACCGCCCCGCATGCAGATTTTGTGGGAAAACGGAACGGATTAAGCGTACAGATCCGCAAACAGCTTCATGATTCTCTCGTCATCTCTGAGAACCTGCAGTGCCACATTGGCGTGACCCTTCGTGTAGCCGTTTCCGATCAGCATGTTGACATCCTTGCCGACGCCTTCTGCGCCCAGTGCAGCCTTCGTGAAGGAAGTTGCCATGGAGAAGAAGTATACCAGGCCGTTGTCCTTGCATGCCAGGATGGAAGCCATTTCCGTATTCGGAATGTTTACAACATTGATAACTACATCAGCCAGTTCACCTTCTGTTACTTCCATGATTTCGTTGTACATGCCTACTGCATCTGTCGCATTGACTACCAGATATTCATCCGCACACTTAACGGACATCGCACGGTTGATGGACTTCTTGAAGCCGTCTACGCAGATAACCTTGCCGTTTACGCCAACCTGCTTTTTTGCCTGCCAGCAGCAAAGGATACCGGACTTGCCGCCGCCGCCCATCACGACTACCGTGTCGCCAGGTTTGCAGATCTTCGCAGTCTGTGCAGGCGCACCAGCTACATCCAGTACGGACAGTGCCAGTTCCTTCGGCATATCCTTCGGCAGAATCGCATACAGACCGGACTGGAACAGGATTGCCTGGCCCTTTACGTCTACCTGGTCGATATCAGGTCTTACTTCTTTGATCTCTTCCAGCTTCAGCGGAGTCAGAGAAAGGGAAACCAGCGTCGCAATCTTGTCTCCGACTCTCAGGTCGCCTTTGAAGTTCGGACCGATCTGGGCTACTTTACCGATCAGCATGCCGCCGGAACCAGTCCAAGGGTTTTTATGCTTACCGGTAGTTTCTACGATGTTCATGATGATCTTCTTGATCTCTTCCACATCGCCGCCGGCTCTTTTTTCAATTTCAGTAAAAGAAGCGGAGTCAATGTTCAGGGTCTGTACATCGATCAGCACTTCGTTATCGTAGATTTCCATAGTGTTGTCCAGCTTGTCTGCAGGCTGCGGCAGTACACCTTTTGGTTCCAGTACTCTGTGAGTTCCGTAGATGTCACCTTTTTTGAATTCCATAACGTTTCTTCTCCTTTTGCTTAAAATAATTCTTTTGTAATATGTTCGGGAGTCCGGGTTACCCAATGCCCATCCTGCTCCCTGCACCTTTATTAATAAGCAATAAATATGCCAACGGTTTCTTTCCTTGCCCGGATGCTCTGCGCAAAATTTATTTTGAGTGTTTTCAATCTTTCTGCAGGGTGCCTGTCCTTTCATCACTTTTCGGTGTTTGAAAATAATTCCATTTTTCGAACCGATTTCGTTTCATAGTGAAAAATGATGAACCGAAGTCGGTTCACCATTTTTTATACCCTCACTGCGGTGTTTTTTCTCACCTCAGATATCATATTTCTTCTTTTTCCGGACGATCTGTGTCTGGCTGATTCCAAGGGCTCTGGCAGCTTTTCGGGTGGAACCGTATTTGTCGCATGCATATCGGATCAGTCCCTTTTCATATTCATCCACCGCCAGCTGAAGATCCAGCTCTTTTTCCGGAAGCACCTCTGTTTCTTCTTCCTGCAGTTCTCCCGGCATCTGCAGCACGGATCCGCTGAACAGCTCTCCGTGACTGTCCCGCATCACATCCATCAGGCTGATATTGTCCCCGGCTGCCGAAATAATCAGCCGCTGCACGGTATTTTCCAGTTCCCGGATATTTCCCGGCCACTGCTGCTGTTTCAGATAGTCCATCGCCGCATCATCAATGCCCCGCCGCCGGCCGAATTTCTTCCCGTATTTTTTCAGGAAATGCCCGACCAGCGCCGGAATATCCTCCGGCCGCTCTTCCAGCCGCGGAATCCGGATCGGCACCACATTCAGGCGGTAGTACAGATCCCTGCGGAACAGGCCTTTTTCAATGAATTCTTCCAGGTTCCGGTTGGTCGCAGAAATGATACGGACATTGGTCTTGATCGGTACCGTTCCGCCTACCCGGAAAAATTCACCGTCCTGAATCGCCCTCAGAAGCTTTGCCTGCATTTCCAGCGGCAGTTCGCCGATTTCATCGAGGAATATGACGCCATTGTTGGCAATCTCGAAATAGCCTTTCTTCCCTGATGCACTGGCTCCGGTGAAGGCGCCTTTCTCATACCCGAAAAATTCGGATTCAATCAGATTCGGTGAAATCGAAGCGCAGTTGATTTTCACGAAAGGCTGCATCTTCCGGTCGCTGTTTTTCTGAATGATATTGGCCGCTTTTTCTTTTCCGACACCGGTATCTCCGAAAATCAGCACGTTGCAGTCATATCGTGATACCCGCATGATTTCATCCAGCACCTGATTCATTGCACGGCTGCGATAGACATAGTCCTCCAGCATGGCAACTTCTTCTCCACGTGCGAATGCAGGATTTCCCGCTGCAGGAGGCGCATCATCCAGATTGTCCAGCGTCCGGACTAGTGAAAAGCTTGCATTTTCAAAATACGGCGCCAGCTCTCCGACGACCTGCACATCAAAGGCATCGTACCCGTCCACATAGCCTTCGGCTCCTCGGACCTCCAGCGGTTTGGCCATGGACTCTGTAATATACAATGCGATATTCAGATTGTTGATCAGATTTGTAAACACCACTGTGCCGCCACATGTGGCAGCAAGGATATTAATGGTTTCTGCGCCCGGCACTTCGGCACAGTTGACAGATAGTTCGAAATAGGAGTCCCGGTCCAGCTTCTGCATACATTCCAGCGGTTTGAGAATATCCATATGGTGGACTTCGTCAAAAATCTGCGACATGAGCTCATCCACTTTTCCGCCGCTGAACTCCAGGTCGCCCTTCTTATCAAAAATACAGACAATCTCTGCATCTTTTCCGGCCGCCCGCCGCAGCACATACCCGTAAAGAATATTGGTGATCAGGCTGTTTCCCACGATAAGGATCCGGTGCATGCCCTGGGCGATCTGATGAATCCGGTACAATGTGCCGGACTCATCAAAGGCGCACATCAGAAGGTTCTCCGGAATTCCTTCCGGTACTTTAACCAGCGTGATTTTGCTGTTTACAATGATATATCCGTCAGCATCGATCTGATGAAACACCGGATCAATGGAGTGGATCTTCTCTATGTACATTGGCAGTGAAGCCAGTGACGCATTGCACAGAATCTCGTCGCCCACCCTGAACCCCTGGGAATTGTCAAACTCCGCACCGATCTGGTCAATGACGCCGAAAGCCAGTCCTCCCGTATCCGTGACCGGATTGTGCAGCTTTCCTCTCCGGATCACGATATCTATGATCTTCTGCTTGATCTTCTCCTGATTTTCATTGGCTTCCGTGCGGATCTGGTTGAAGCTGGTGCCCTCCAGATGAATGCGCTTGATGGAAATCCGCAGTTCATCCGGATAAATATTCCGGTTGTTATCCAGACGCCATGCCGAAGTCGGCAGGACCTGCTGGGGTTCCAGCACGCGGTTGATATTATATCCCATGCTCTTTTTTCTCTCCTTTTTTCTCTTTTCATACAGAGCCGGTGATTCTAAATCGGTTCACTTCGTTCTTATTTTCAATCATAATCCATTGGCACGCAAATTGCAATATATAATTCGCGTAAATTGTTTATTTCGTCCGGTTTTTTCCGGGGGAAACGATACATAAAACTATTATGGATAAAAGGAGATTGGAAAAATGGAAGAAAAGAAGTACACTTCATTATTAAGACTCAGAATGTCTGCAAAGGATGCTCACTACGGCGGGAACCTGGTTGACGGTGCGCACATGGTTCATCTGTTCGGCGATGTGGCTACGGAACTGCTGATCCAGCTGGATGGAGATGAAGGTCTGTTCTGTGCTTATGACAATATCGAATTCCTGGCACCGACCTACGCTGGCGATTACATCGAAGCATATGGTGAAATCACCAAGATCGGCAACACTTCCAGACAGATGAAGTTCGAAGCCAGAAAGGTTGTTGCTGCAAGACCGGACATCAGCGCTTCCGCTGCAGATTTCCTGGAAGAGCCGATCGTTGTGGCAAGAGCAACCGGCACCTGCGTAACTCCGAAGGAAGCAAAGAGAAAATAGTCTGTCACTTTAAGTGATACCTACTGATACATCTTCAAAACTTTTTAAACTTTGCTGAAAAGACACCCGGCGCGTATGCGCCGGGTGTCTTTCATTGCTGCGGTGCTCTGCGGCCGGGCAGAACAGCTCAGCAGTTTTTCAGATATTCGATCTCTTCTCTGGTCAGTTTCCGGTAATGGCCCGGCTTCAGATGTCCGAGACGGACCTCGCCGATCGCCACCCGCTCCAGCTCCTGCACCGGATTCCCCACTGCAGCGAACATCTTTCGTACCTGCCGGTTCTTTCCTTCATGGATCGCAATTTCCACCAGTGTGGAATGCTGGGTTCCCTTGAGAATCTTCACCTTCGCCGGTGATGTGACGAACCCGCCGATATCCACGCCGCGCCGCAGCCTGGCGGCCCGTTCATTGGACAGCACTCCCTTTACCAGAGCCCGGTATGTCTTATAGACTTCGTGCTTCGGATGGGTCAGCCGATACGCCATATCGCCGTCATTGGTCATGATCAGCGCGCCGCTGGTATTGTAGTCCAGCCTTCCTACAGGAAACAGCCTCGCATCAATATCCTTCACCACATCCATGACCGTCAGCCGGTCCCTGTCATCCTCCACTGTAGTCACCATGCCCAGCGGCTTGTTAATCAGCACATACTCCAGCTTCTGTGCGCCTCCCACTTCGGCCCCGTTAATCTCTACGCGGTCTCCCTCCTGCACATCATATCCGGGTTCCCGCAGCACCGCTCCATTCACCTTCACATTTCCGCAGCGGATCAGTTCGTCCGCTTTCCGGCGGCTCGCCACGCCAGCCTGGGCAATATATTTATTGATTCTCATCGCTTCTCTGCTCCTTGCTGCCCGTCCTCCGCGCTGCCGGCTGCCGGCCGCTGGCGTTTCCGGGCAAAATCATTTCGCCCTATTGTATCACAGAATCCTGCATGCCGCAAGATGACAAACCGTTTAGACACCGCATCGCAGCGACACGCCATGCCGCTCCGCTATTTCATCTGGACTTCGGAAACCGCCTGTGCTAAAATCAACCTTCTGGCCTTCGCTTTTCAGGATAACCGTGCATTCTGCAAGTACCTCTGTCCCGTGACGGTCTCCCTGAAACCCGCCAGCTATTTTTCCCTGCTTCGGGTAAAGAACGATACCGGAAAATGCCTCACCTGCATGGAGGAGTGCCCGAAAAAATCGCTGCATACATAAGCTTTGGCGTTTTTTATGCTTTCTGTTTTTCGTAAACCCCCAGAAGCCCTGCAGCCTCCACGACCTTTCGAATCTCTTTGGGAGCCATCCGGTACAGCCCCTTGTCTTTCATGCGCTGAAAAAATTCCCCACCTGCGAAGGTGAGTCGCCGGTACAGTCCGTCCTCCTCCAGCAGCACTTCCTGCGCGTATGCAAGTAGTTCTCCTGCTGCCAGTGTTCTTGGCAAAATCAGCATTCCCGGATTTTCTGCTGATGCCGGTACTTCGTGCTGAGAAACTGCAGGCTGCATTGTGAAACGCGCCGCGTTATAGCCTGCCAGGCTGCCCGTGGTAATCGCCTCTGTATGACCCACAAAGAATCCGGATTTTTCGCCGCCCAGGAACAGATTTTCGAAGCCTTCCGCCAGCATCGTGTCCTCCCGCAGTCCCACACTCATATAACGAACGGAATTTCCTCTGCCGCCGGCACACGGATCCAGAAAACGGACCTCTTCAAATCCTTCTACAGTCCGCAGCTGCTCCAGCGGGAAGAACGGGGTCATAAGTTTGGCTTCTCCCGTATCGATCAGGATAAGATTTTCCGCAAAGCTGTCCAGCGCATACTGCTGGCAGACCTTTTCTTTCAGCTTCCCCCGCTGCACCAGTTCCGGCGGCAGCGGCACAACCGCAAAGCCGTCGCGGCTGAGCATCTCCTGCAGCGCTGGCGACAGGCTCTTTTTTTCCAGCTTGCAGGACCCGCTCAGCGCGCCCGGCCTGCCGCTTTCGCGGCGGCCCGCCAGATCGGCGGCCCCGGCCCGCGCGGTCAGACTGACCCGCGGGCCGAAGGCCGGGCAGCGCTGCACACACATGGCACAGCCTCTCCCATACCGCATACAGTTTCCCATCGGACCACTGGAGCCGGTCGCTTCCACAAAAGCATCCGCCTCCAGCCATTCGCTCTCCATACCGGTACTTCCGCAGTCTGCGCTCTCATTCCTGTGAAACGCCGCACCGGAGGAAATCGCCTTCACTGCCGTAATCTTTTTTTTCTTTCGCGGAGACATCTCCCAGCGGATATCCACCGCTCTTCTGCAGAAGCACACTTCGATTCCACGTTCTTTCAGGAGGCGGCGCACAGCCGCTTCCACCTGGCCCGCATCATAAAAACTTGCATGCGCATGTCCCGGAAAGTCCACATCTCTGTGTACCGCATACCGGTCTGTAATCCAAAACAGTTCTCCCGCACCCAGAGCGATATTTTCCTCTGCCGCAGTGAACCTGCCGTTGTTTCTCATAATACCGCCTGCATTTCCCGCTCCCAGCAGCAGATCCGTCTTTTCCAGCAGCCTGACCCGGGCACCCTGTTTTGCCGCAGCAAGCGCCGCACTGCAGCCGGCCCATCCGCCTCCGATCACTAATATTTCCCTCATAAAACAAACCTCCCCTGCTATTCCTATGCAGGGGAGGTGTCATTCAGACATTCTTTTTCTTCGTGATCCAAAGGATCTCCGGCGGTTTTCCGGGCTGATTGATCATGTCCGTGTGTACACAGTGGTAGACGGACTTATCCAGCCTTCCTGCCCATTCCAGCACTTTCAGACGTTCCAGGTAACCTTCCCTGTGGCCCTGGTACATCGTGACACACAGCAGTCCGTCCACTGCCAGAAGATCCAGAGCCGCAGACAGTGCCTGCAGTGTTGTGCCGCTGCTGGTACTGATCTGCCGATTGCCTCCCGGCAGATATCCTAGATTAAAAATGATGACTTTCGGTGTTTCTCGGACATAGCGTTCCATGTGTTCATGGCTGTCGCAGATCAGCTCCACATTCGTGCGGCCTGCTGCTTTCAGCTTCGCGGCGGTGGCGCTGATGGCCTCCTGCTGTATATCAAATCCATATACCCTAGCAAAGTGTTCTGAAAGCCACAGGGTGTCATTTCCGTTTCCGCAGGTGGCATCCACTGCCGCGCCGGTTTCATCAGCATACTGCAGGCAGAGTGTCAGAGCCAGTGCCGTGGTATTTCTCAATACGTTCATAATTCACCTCCCAAAGGATTCTCCTGCCGTTCCAGGCAGTTCTATTCTACCACGACCGGGCTGCATTTGCAAAGTCTCACGGTACGGCCCTGTCCGTCAGTATGGCTGCATGAACCGCAGAATCCCATCCCGCAGCAGAGGCTGGCCGCATTGGGAATGACCAGCCGACACTTCTGGATTTCTGACAGTTCTTCCGTCAGCTGCTGTACATAATACGGACTTACCATCAGCAGCGCAAGGGGCAGATGATTCTGCCTCCCCTTCTGATCCGCTGCATCCCGCAGACGTTTTTTCATTTTCCGCAGATCTTTCTCCCGATCCAGATGAACCCGCTCAAAGGGGATCCCGGAAAAGTATTCGCAGACAAATGCTTCCGGAAGCGCCGAATCATCGAAATAGATCTCCGATGACTTCAGAAACTGCTGCGCTGCCAGAAACGGCACCGCTGCCGCACCACGGCAGATCACCGGGATATCACCTGCTTTTCCTTCTCCCGCAGCCAGCTCCAGCAGTTCACCGTGCAGCAGGCCGTTAAAATAGGGGCCGGCGATATGCCACTGCGCCGGCTCCCGGCACACGGCAGCTTCACTCCCGGACTTGATTTTCCGGTCCTGCCGGAGGCTGTAGCCCGTCAGTGCCGCTGTTTTCGGACCTGTCGCCTTTACCGCAATCTCCACAAATCCCCGTCTTCCATGCCGCTCTGCCCGCAGCACAGACAGCGGCATGCGGCATCCCACGGCTTCTGCCATCAGATAGGCTCCAGGACGAAGACAGGCCTCCGCAATCCCCGCCGGTACCGACAGTCTGACTGTAAAAAAGCCGCCGCCATAATGAATTTTGCGTAGGACTTCGACTTCCGACACGGGCTCCGGCTTTTCCCAGACTGCCGTTTCGTCCTGCTGCATATACTCCGTGTACGGGCAGACCCCCTGCCACCCGGCTTCCTCTTCACAGCTGCATCTTCCGGTCCGCGTCATCGTACAGGTATAGCACTGCCCCGCAGCGATCAGATGACAGGGGCATCGCCGCGTGCCCCTGTCTGCGCATTGATATTCCACATTGAACCTCCTGCTGTCATTTTATTTTTCTGCCTCACATTCAAGAAGCGAAAACCCGTAATCCATCAGATGGTAAGCGTCCTGAAACCAGTTCCCGTCATTGAGTACCACAGCGATGACCTCATGTCCGTCCCGGCTTGCTGAGGCCGCCAGCGTCCTGCCGGAGGCTTTGGTAAATCCAATCTTCACACCATTGCCTCCCTCATACTGAAAGACCGTCTTGTTTTTATTTACGAAAGTGCGATGTCCGCTGTTCCATTCCTTTGTTTCCACGATCTGCCGGAAATCCTCCCGCATCATGGCAGCCCGTGCGATGCATGCCAGGTCTCTGGCCGTCGTATAATGGTTTTCATCATACAGCCCGCTGGGATTGGCGAAATGGGTCTGCTGACAGCCCAGTTCTTCTGCGCGCCGGTTCATCTGATCGAGAAAATGCTCTGTGCTGCCGCCGACGCATGCCGCCAGTGCCGCTGCACTGTCATTGCCGGACTGAAGCATGAGCCCGTAAAGCAGTTCCTCCACGCTCACCCTCTCCCCTGCCTTCAGGTGTATGGAGGATCCTTCCACCCCCTGTGCCTCTGCCGGTACCACAATTTCGCTGTCCAGGTCCAGGCCAAGCGTTTCCATGGTTTCCAGAACGACCAGCGCAGTCATGATTTTTGTCGTGCTGGCCGGATACATCTTTTCCTCAGCATGGTATGCATACAGTTCTTTCCCGTCATCTGCATCGATGAGAACGGCTGCTGCAGCGGAAACAGACGGCACGCTGACCGCCGCCGGATATTCGAATTTCCTGGCATCCGCTGCCTTTGCAAGGACTCTGCAGACGGTCAGAACTGATAACGCAAGTGTCAGAATGACAAAGGCGGAAACCGCCAGGTATGCAGCTTTCTGCTTTGATTCCATTTTCCTCTTTCTGTTTTCTTTCTTCGATAAATGTTCTCTTTTTCTCCCTGAAACAGATATTCTCATTTTCCCCGCTCCCTAAAGCAGTTTACGGGATTGCGGCTGTGATATGACAGCTTTTTTTCAAACCCCCGGTGGGCCGCTACCGGAAGTGTCTTCCTTCCTCCATGGAACGCCTGTCTTCCTGTTTGATAAAAAAAACGTCAGCTGATCCGGGGACCATTTGACGTTCTTTTCCTGTTTTATGAATTACACTGCAGAATCTTCGGGTTCCGCCTTCCGGCCTATATTTCAATCTTCATCTGTCCTTCCATAATCGGATTGCCGTCAGAATCTTTTTCCACTTCCGCATCGACATCGGTATCTTCTGCGATCACACCTTCCAGATCATCAATAGGCGGCAGTTCCTTCAGAGAAGAAAAACCGAAATTCTCCAGGAATGTGTCTGTGGTGCCATACAGTATCGGCCTGCCGACGGAATCGGACCTTCCCTTCTCACAGACCAGATCCTTTCGGATCAGTCCATCCATAACACGGTCGCATTTGATTCCGCGGATTGCTTCGATTTCCCCTTTGGTCACCGGCTGTTTATACGCCACGATTGCAAGTACTTCCAGTGCAGACTGTGATAATTTCCGTACTTTTACCGGTGTGCAGAGACGCTCGATATAATCCGCATTTTCTTCCCGGGTAACAAATTGAAACGACTGATTCACTTCCCGGATCACGATGCCCCGGCCCTCCTGCTCGTACTCTCTCTGCAGCTCCCTGAAGCAGTCGTACACTTCCTGCCGGTCTGCATTGAGAACATCTGCTGCCGCCTTCACGTCCAGAGGCTGCCCCCAGACAAACAGCATGGACTCCAGCGCAGACTTCATACTCTTTTTACTGGCCATCGGTCAATTCCTCCTGTTTCCTGCCAGCTTCACCGTCCTGCGAACCGGACGGCTGCTGCAGATTCACCTTGCCGTTCACGTTCTCTCCCGCACAGATCTCAATCTCACCATACGTGATACTCTGCTGCACCTGCACGATTCTGCTCTTTGCCATCTCCAGCACAGACATAAACGTGACCACAATGTCATACCGGTCCTTTTTGTCCTGAATGAATTCACGAAAACGGAACTGCTGCCCCAGATTTCTTCGAACTTTATCCGCAATCCAGGTAATCCGCTCTTCCATCCGTGCTCTTTCCCGCTCGACCCGGGTATAGTGTCTGCGAACCGAATCCAGCTTCTGCTTCTTCTGCAGGAAAAGATGAAAAGCACTGGCAAACCGGTGCAGATCCAGCTGCAGATACTCATCTGGTTTCTCCAGATATGCAGAAATGTCTTCCTGCGGTTTTGCATAGATATGAGCGCAGCGTTCCTCCCGTTCCTGCAGAACTGACGCCGCCTCTTTATATTTTTTATATTCCAGCAGCCTTGCGACCAGCTCGCTGCGCGGATCCTCCTCTACGACATTCTCAGCGCCCGGATCCACATTTCTGGGCAGGATCATCTTCGACTTGATCTCAATCAGTGCGGAAGCCAGAACCATAAATTCAGAGGCCACATAGACATCCATCTCCTGCATCGACCGGATATAGTCCAGATACTGACTGGTAATCTCACTGATCTGGATATCGTAGATACTCATTTCCGCATTTTCGATCAGATATACCAGAAGGTCGAATGGTCCTTCAAAAGACTGCAGCTTCACTTTATAGCTCATTGCGTCAGATCTCTGCTTTCCTGATAATTATAATAGAGCAGCGCTCCCACTACGATAACACACCCTGCGATTTCATAAAAGGCCGGAATCTGCCGCAGGCAGACGACTGCCACTAAAATCGAGAATACCGGATCTCCCGACTCGATGGTGGAAACATACAGGGAGCTGACATGTCCGATACACATATTGAACACCGCATGACTTCCGATCTGGCAGATGAACGCCATCAGAACCACGTACAGATAATCCTGGAACGTATATCCCGTCAGAGGGGTTCCGCTGAAAATCATTCCTCCTGCGAAACAGATCCAGCAGACGCTGAACACAAGCAACACGTACAGGTCTCCGTCCACACGCTTTCTCGCCGAGTCTCCCACAGCAAAATACAGTCCCATAAACATGCCCGCCAGGAATCCCAGGATGTTTCCGGTCAGATGGCCTCCGGCGAGGGTGTTCAGATCAAATCCCATGATCACAGCACCGCCGCAGAGCGCTACAATGATTGCCAGAACGGATTTCCAGCTGACCTTTCTTTTCATGATAAAGACCGTTACAAGAAGCACCACCAGCGGATGAAGGGATGCAAGGACTGCCGCACTGGCCACATTCGTCAGTTTCACAGCGCTGAACCAGGAAAAGAAGTGTCCGAACAGAAATACGCCGCTGGCCGCACACAGAAACAGATCATGCCGACTGACAGCCGCAAGCTGGTTCCGCTTTTCCTCGCTGCGCAGTGCAGGAATCAGGAAGAACGGCAGAGCAATGGTCAGTCGGAGAAAGCCGATTCCCATAGACGGAATTGCCGTCATGGCACTCAGGGATCCGGAAGTCGCACCACACAGTACAGCGATTACGACCGCCAGTTTTGCATGTTTTGCAATAAATTTCAAACCGTTACACCTCTTTCCCGAACAGTTTCCGCAGATTCACATCGTACGGCGGACGGACAACACCCTTTTCCGTCACAACTGCAGTAATATATTTATGGTCTGTCACATCGAAGGCCGGATTGTAAGTCTTCACACCGGCAGGTGCCATATCTTTTTCATACCACATCTTATAGATCTCCTCGCCCTCCCGCTGCTCGATCACAATATCATCGCCGGTAGCGGTAGACAGATCAATCGTCGAGGTCGGCACAAACATATAGAACGGGATGCCGTATTCCTTTGCCAGGATCGCAACGCCGGAGGTTCCGATCTTATTGGCCCCGTCTCCGTTGGCTGCCATCCGGTCACATCCTACCACCACCGCATCGATCCATCCGTTTTTCATCACAATCGACGCCATATTATCGCAGATCAGCGTCACATCAATTCCTGCACGCTGCAGCTCCCAGCTGGTCAGCCTTGCCCCCTGTAGCAGCGGCCGGGTTTCATCGGCATACAGATGGAAATTATAGCCTCGCTCGTGTCCCAGATAGACTGGCGCTAGGCATGTCCCGTATTTCGCCGTGGCGATGGTTCCGGCATTACAGTGCGTCAGGATGCCCATGCCCGGTTTCAGCAGTGTCAGCCCGTACTCGCCCATTGCTCTGCAGGCTGCCACATCCTCATCATGAATCTTTCCTGCTTCCATTCGCAGGGCTTCCTTCACCCAGTGTATCTTCCGCTCTTCATCCGCGGTTCCTCCGCTTTGTGCTGCAGCATCTTCACAGCCCGTCAGATAATCCTCCATGGTTTTTACCATTCTCTTCAGCGCCCAGGACAGATTCACCGCCGTCGGACGGGAGGAATTCAGGTAATCTGCTGTCTGCCGCACTTCTGCCGCAAACTCCTCTGCAGAATCAGGCTCCAGGTCCCGCACACAGACATACAGTCCGTATGCCGCTGCGACGCCAATGGCTGGCGCACCCCGTACCTTCAGTTTATAAATTGCATCCCACAAGTCTTCTTTCGTCTGGATCTCTATGTATACTTCCTCGCCCGGCAGTCTGGTCTGATCCAGCAGCAGCAGTCTGTCTTCCACAAACCGTACTGGCACAATCTCATCGAAATTCCTGTTCATAAGCTTCACTCCTCTTCACACCTTCCGCAAGCTGCGGCTTTGAGATTATCTCTCAGATCCCCAGTTTATTATAGCACAAAACCGTGCCTGCCGCCAAGAACAACCTGTGATGTCATTTGTTTGAAAAAGCTGCCGACCGGATCTCCGGCGCAGCAGCTCAGCTTCTATATCCTATTCTTTTCTCCTTCCGGAGGATGCATTCGATCTCAGGTCAGTCGTCGATTCTCTCGATCACTGCACCCAGGCCCCGGAATTTTTCAATAAACTTCTCATATCCCCGTTCAATATGATAGATCTCGGAAATTTCCGTGACACCTTCTGCAGCCAGTCCTGCGAGCACCAGCGCAGCACCTGCCCGCAGATCTGTTGCCATCACCTGGGTTCCCCGCAGAGAGGCATTTCCCTTGATGATCGCCTTGTTCCCTGCCGTTTCGATACTGGCACCCATTTTCCGCAGCTGGCTCACATGCATGAAGCGGTTTTCAAAAACGGTTTCAATTACCGTGCTCGCTCCTTCCACAGTGGTCAGATACGCCATGAAAGGCGACTGGATATCCGTCGGGAACCCCGGATACGGCAGCGTTTTGATGTCTGTCGCACTCTGCGGTCCCAGATCTCCGCGAACAATCAGATACTCGTCGCCGACTTCGATTCGCACGCCGCACTCCCGCAGCTTGGCAATGATCGGCTTCAGATGATCCGGAACAGCATTGCTGATCCGCACATTACCCCTGGTAATGGCTGCCGCAAGCATGAAGGTTCCTGCTTCAATCCGGTCAGGAATCACGGTATGCTTCGCTCCGCTCAGATGTTTGACGCCTTCGATCTTTATGGTGTCGGTGCCGGCTCCCTTGATTCTGGCTCCCATCTTGTTGAGAAAGTTTGCCAGGTCGACAATCTCCGGCTCTTCCGCTGCATTTTCAATGAACGTGACGCCTTCTGCCAGAACCGCAGCCATCATGATGTTTTCGGTCGCTCCCACGCTTGGAAAGTCCAGATAAATCGTATCTCCGATCAGTCCCTGGCCCCCGGCCCTTGCTTCCACATAGGTATCTTTGAAAATGATTTCGGCTCCCAGCGCCTCCAGTCCCTTCAGATGAAGATCAATCGGCCGGGCTCCAATCGCACAGCCGCCCGGGAGCGGCATTCTGGCCCTTCCCTTTCTGGCCAGCAGCGGTCCCATCACCAGAATCGAAGCCCGCATCTTATTCACCAGATCAAACTGCGCCTCCGTCGACACGATATCCTCTGTCACAATCGAAATGGTATTTTCCTCTACCTCTTCGATCTCTGCACCGAGAGACGTCAGAATTTCCTTCATAAATGCCACATCCCGAAGCTGCGGCACATCACGGATGACGCATTTGTCTTCCGAAAGCAGTGCAGCAGCCATGAGAGGGAGCACCGCATTTTTGGCACCGCTGATGACCACTTCCCCGGAAAGCGGTCCGCTGTGATGTACTAAATATTTTCCCACTTTCTGCCTCCTGCCTATAATGATTTCAGTTCATCGAGGCAGGTTCTGCAAATGTTCTTACCGTGGATGCTCTGCACATCTTTGGCATTGCCGCAGAAAATGCAGGCCGGTTCATATTTCTTCAGCATGATGTAATCTCCGTCCACGAATACTTCCAGAGAGTCATCGGTCTTAATTCCCAGATTTCTTCTTAATTCCACCGGAATTACCACTCTTCCCAGCGGATCTACCGGTCTCACGATTCCTGTTGCTTTCATTTTAAATCCTCCTTCAATCTGTTCACTTACTTGCCTTTCACATCATCCGCATCCTTGCCTCGGATGATACCCACACAGGTGGCCGCAGCGTTCACTACACTGGATGCCGCCTTCGCGATACTCTGGTTTCCCTTTACCGCATCCGTCATGATCCCAACTGCATCCACCACACCATCGACCATCTTGTCCACATCGGTGGTTCGTCTGGACACGACTTCCGTGACGGTTTTGGAATCTTCCAGAAGAAGATCCACTTTTTTCAGCGTTCCGATCAGCTTCCGCAGAAGCAGAATCAGATAAACCAGCAGTATCATCGCCAGAACAGCAATGACAAACCATGCCGCTCCCTGCGGCGTAATCGTTATGGTCATATTTTTTCCTCCTCCGTAACGCTGTCTTTATTATAACCCAAAACTGGAAATAATTGCAACCATTTTTTATGTTGCAGCATGTTTCCTTTTTTTCTATCGTCGCTCCTGTTTCTTCCTTTTTCAGAAAGGCGTCTGCATGTTTTTTCGTGCAGGCCCATATACTAGTTGGAGAAAGGAGCACATTCCCATGATGAATCTGATCTGGTCCGTTCTGTTTCTGACTTCCTTCGTTTATGCTTGCTTTTCCGGAAATCTTCCAGCCTTTGCAGATGCACTGTCCTCAAGTGCTTCTGATGCCGTAACCTTTCTGATCGGACTTTCCGGAATCATGGCGCTGTGGAGCGGGCTGATGGAGATTGCCGAACGGACGGGTCTCATTCAGCGTCTTTCCCGCTTTCTGCTTCCGCTGACCGCATTTCTGTTTCCCCATGTGCAGGATCCTGATACCATTTCATCCATCGTCATGAGCTTTATGGCAAATCTGTTCGGTGCAGGAAACAGTTCCACCGTTTTTGCGCTGCGCACCATGGAAAAACTGGATGCGGAAAATCACGGAAATACAGAAGCGAGCAATGATATGTGCACATTCGCCGTCGTGAATATGGCATTTGCCCCGGTCTTTCCTGTAGTTCTTCTGCAGATCCGCGCGGATATGGGTTCCACCGATCCCTACTCTGTCGTTCTGCCGGCACTGATCACCTCTGTCTGCACCGTTGCTGCATCCATACTCGCCTGCAAAATTCTGGAGAGGAGATCCTGAAATGCTCCATATCATTTCCCTCATCACGGTCGGTTTTATCCCGGCCATGGCGGCTGTTATCATCGCATACGGGCTGCTACGCCACGCACCGGTCTATGATTATTTCATTGAAGGAGCACGAAAGGGACTGGAAACCGCTCTGGACATTCTTCCGTTTCTGATCGGCATTTTCCTCGCCATCAGCTGTCTGACAGCTTCGGGGCTTCTGGGACTGCTGAATCAGGTATTTCATCCTCTCTTCCAGTTTCTCGGCATTCCGCCGGAACTTCTTCCCCTTCTTTTTCTTCGCGCCGTCTCCGGCAGTGGGAGCATGATTCTTGTTCAGAATATTCTGGAAACCTGCGGTCCGGATTCCTATGCAGGTCGAGTAGCCTGCGTCATGTCCGGAGGCTGTGAAACCATCATCTATGTACTGGCTCTCTATTTCGGTGTGACCGGCGCAAAAAAAACAAGACACGCCCTGAAAGGCGGCCTGATCGGCTACCTTACGGGCGTTGCTGTTTCTCTTCTTATCTGTCGTATTCTGTAGATGCAGACGATCTGTAACATGCCAGAAGCTGTGGTGTAAAATCTCCGTTTTCTTCATGCACTGCCAGAGTCGGAAGAAGTTTCACTTCCCTTCCGCCGCCTTTCACCATATGGACCAGCAGAATATTTGGTGCGGCATTGCGCTCTGGACTGACAAACTGCAGTTCCTTGACTTCCAGCCCTTGCTGTCTTCCCAGGCAGCAGATATCCACAATGCGGGACGGCCGGTGCACCATGACCAGGTCTCCTTTCTCCCGCAAAATCCATGCTGCAGATTCTATAAAATCCGCCAGGTCTGCGGTTGTCTCATGCCGCGCGATCTGCTTTGCCGGATTGGCACATGGTATCCCGGTGTTTCCCGCAGTATAGGGAGGATTCATGGTAACCAGATCTGCCGCTGACTTCCATTCCCTGGCCCAGGTTTCTTTCCCATCCTTCACATCGCCAAGAATGAATTCCATCCGGTCCTCCAGACCGTTCAGTCTGCAGCTGCGGACAGCCCGTTCAAAAGAGCCTTCCTGCACTTCCACCCCGGCAATCCGCGGAATCTGCGTCCTGCTGGACAGAATCAGCGGAATAATCCCCGTACCCGTCCCCAGATCCACGGCAAACCGGAATGTCGGCCGTGCAAGTTTTGCGGCAAAATCCGCCAGCAGAACCGCATCCACACCGTAGCAGAATTCATCTGGCTTCTGTATCAGCTTCAGACCTCCGAACCCGATCTCATCCAGCCGTTCATCCTGCAGAATCTGCTCTGAATGATCTTCTTTATTCATCGTCTCCCCTGCTTTATCAGTCTTTGATCAGCTGCTGAATCTCTTTCATCGTTGCAGCATCTACACCTTCAAATATGTTCTTTTCCTTGTTGTGGCGCTTTTCAATCCGACGGATGTCTTCTTTGTGATAAACGTAAATATCGGTGGAAAGTTTCTCCTCCATATGCTGATCGGCTTTTTCCCGGTCTTTTTCTTTTTCTTTTCCTCTCCGGCTTCCGCTTTCCGGCTTTTCATCCTGGTACAGGCGAACACGAATGATATTCTGCAGCAGATTGGTATCCACTACTTTTCCCAGCCCATCCGGTGTTCTGATTCTTTCTCCCGGTTCCGGCATTCCCTTGCGCATCTCCATGTAAATGTCATTTTCATATTTCAGACAACACATAAGGCGGCCGCAGATTCCGGAAATCTTGGTCGGATTCAATGACAGATTCTGCACTTTCGCCATCTTAATGGACACCGGTTCAAAATCTGCAAGCCAGCTATGACAGCACAGTGCTCTTCCGCAGCTTCCGATTCCGCCCATCATTTTCGCCTCATCCCGAACTCCGATCTGACGCAGTTCGATCCGCATTTTAAATACACCTGCCAGATCCTTTACAAGCTCGCGGAAATCTACCCGGCCGTCTGCAGTGAAGTAAAAAATGATTTTGCTGTTATCAAAGGTATATTCCACATCGATCAGCTTCATAACCAGTCCATGTTTGTCTATTTTTTCCTGACACAGCTGCAATGCACGCTCTTTCTTTTTTACATTTTCTCTGTGCTTTTTGTCATCCTCCGGTGTGGCAATCCGTATGATTTTTTTCAGCGGAGCCACGATTTCTGTTTCTGGCACCTCCTGCACATCCATCGTCACCATGCCGTATTCCATCCCGCGAGCTGTTTCCACAATCACATTGTCTCCGTTTTTTACCTCATAGGTGTCCGGATCAAAATAATAAATCTTTCCAGCTGTTTTAAATCGAACGCCGGCGACTCGTACCAAATTCGTTTCCAACGGTTTCATCCTCCAATCTTCAAGATCAGGTTCTTCATGGCATAGCTGTAATTTACTTTCATCACCAGATCACGCCTGGCTTCTTCGATCAAACCGATATGCCGCAAGATATCCTCTTTTTTTAGCAGACTGCCCCTCGAGTCTTTTCCTACGAGAAGATCCCGGTACAGCCGTTCCATCCCATCCAGCAGCTGGAACGCATCTTCCCTGGATTTCATATGCTTTCCAAGGATTTCTTTCATCGTGTAGAAATTTTCCCCATCCAGCAGACCGTCCAGAATCTCCGAGGCGCCTTTTACGGTTTCGCTGTCCAGTCCGCTTTCCAGACTGTTCAGCCGAAAACACACACATCTGGACCGGATCGTTTCTAGAAGGTTCTCCTTATTCTCCGACAGAAGAAGAATCATCGTACCCTCTGGCGGCTCCTCTAGTGTTTTTAGCAGACGGTTCTGTGCACGCGGTGTCATAGTGTCAGCATCCTGAATGACGGCGAGATTGCGTTCGCCTGCAGACGGTTTTCTTTTCAGTTTTTCCTGCAGGCCAAAAACCGCCTCGTCCTTGACGGACAAACCATCTGACTGAACCAGATACAGATCTTCATAATTGCCATGATCGATTTTCCTGCAGATCACGCAGCGATCGCAGCCGTATCCCGGTCTTTCTTTGCAGAGAACCGCTTTCAGCATGTCCCTGGCAAAAGCGGCTTTATCCACGCAGGTATCGCCTTCAATGATATAAGCATGGAATACTTTTCCTGTCTGAATGGCTGAAGCGATCCGCTGAACCAGCTTTTCATCTGACTTCCAGTTACTCAGTGACACGTTTCAGTACTTCCTCCAGTTTTCTGCAGATTTCTTCTCTGATTTCTTCTATGCTGCCGCTGGCATCGATCCCGACGATCCTGTCCGGATATTCTTCTTCCAGCTGCAGATATCCTCTGTACACATCCTCATGAAATGCTCTCTTTTCAGCGTCCAGCCTGTCTTTTTTCCCTCTGCGGGCTGTAATGCGGTTCTTTCCAACGTCAGGATCCACTTTCAGCAGAAAAGTCACGTCCGGCATGCATCCATTCACAGCATAGTCATTGATGATACGGACCGCATCTCCCAGCCGCCTTCCGTACCCCTGATAAGCAATGCTGGAATCTACAAAGCGATCACAGACCACAATCTTTCCTTCTTCGAGGGCCGGCTGTATGACCTGCGCCACGTGCTGCGCACGGGAAGCTGCATAAAGCATGGCTTCTGTCATATAGTTCATCTCCGTGCAGTTTCTGTCCAGAATGATCTCACGAATCCTCTCTCCGATGGCAGTCCCTCCTGGTTCTCTTGTAAAAATCACATCCATCTTTTTTTCAACGAAAAAAGCGCGTATATTTTCTATTTGTGTGGACTTTCCGGATCCATCGGGTCCTTCGATAGAAATAAAAATACCTTTTCTGGCTCTTCTGGTTCTGTTATCTCCGGTTCTGCGATCTGCTACTGCATCCATATTGAACTCCTTTTGTGTATGCACGCCCTACTTTCTCTTTACGATTTCGTCCACCAGCTTGCCGAAGAAATGGCTGATCAGCAGCAGCAGAGGCACACAGAGCAGAAATGTGAAAATAATCTTGAAAAAAGTCATCTTGTGCGTTCCTCCCGAAATCATAGATAAAATTATTATACCACAAATCCGAAAGTCTGTCTGCCGGAAAAACAAAAAAAGAAAAAAGGAGCACATGCCTTGCGGCTGTGCTCGGTTTTTCTCTCGATCTTTCAAATCATGGTCATAAAACAAAAAAAGAAAAAACCGGCAACGTCCTACTTTCCCAGGCAGCTTCCCACCAAGTATCATCGGCGCTAAGGAGCTTAACTTCTGTGTTCGAGATGGGAACAGGTGT
>JALEHL010000136.1 GCA_022770665.1 Bacillota bacterium | reverse complement strand
TGATTTTTTTCATTGTTTTCTGCCTTGTGAAGGGATAGGCGCGTTTCTGCAGAAACAGCTGAAAATAAGCTGTCGCGTTAACGGAAATAATCGTTAGGATGGCGGGCCCTTTTTATTGTATTTCTGTATTCTTTATTCTTTCTGCACTTCTGTGCTTGGATCGCCGGTTCATCCGCGGATCCCGGGCGCATCCCGGGATCCGCTTAACCATTTCTGGAAATTTTGCATTTCGGGTTAACCAATTCCGGCTTCTGCCGCCGCTGCCGTTTCTTTTTTTAACCATCTGGCCGAAAAAGCTGCAAGCTGGTTAACTTTTTTGGCTCTTTTCGCGGCGCATGGCACCCGTCAGCCTCCGTTTTTCCCATTCACGTTAACCCGTTTTTTCGTTTTTGCAAATTCGGTTAACTGCGTTCACTGCGTGGAACCGGGTGCACGACAGAAAAAGCTGCCGCATTTCAGTTTCCCGTTCATGCAGGCAGCCCATTTCTTTTCACATTTTAAAGTTCTTCATATTCTCTGATGAAATTCACCGTCAGCTCCACGACATTTTCCAGATCATCCATGCTGACCGTTCCCACTGCAGTGTGCATATAGCGCTGCGGAATGGAAATGCCGCCTGCCAGTACGCTGCGTCCTGCGAAGGCTGCAGACCAGGCATCGGTTCCGCCGCCGGTCATAACTTCTCTCTGGAACGGAATTCCATGTTTTTTCGCCACGTCGATGATCTTGTTGGTCAGCTTCCGCGGCACATTGCTGCCGGTGGCCCCCAGAATCGGATCCCAGTCATAGTATTTCACAGCCGGACCCTTGCCCATGAGGCAGGAAATCTTACTCTCCTCCACGCCAGGGGTACCTCCGGTCAGTGTCACATCAAGTGCAATGTAAAGGTCCGGATCTGTATTGGCCACAATCGGGCCTCCGGCGCGGATTCCCACCTCTTCCTGTGTGGATCCCACCATGATCACCGTATAGTCCGTCTCTACGCCCTGCAGTCTGCGGAGGGTTTCCACCATTACCGCACAGCCGGACCGGTTGTCAATGGATTTTCCGGTGTAATATTTGCCGCCGTTAAGCACATAGCCTTCTCTGGCATAGGTCATATAGCATCCCACTTCCACGCCCAGGGCCCGGGTTTCTTCTGCGCTGTCTGTTCCGAAATCCACAAACAGGTCCTCGATTTTCACGACTTTTTCATGATCTTCTTCGGTCATGATATGTGCCGGTTTGGATCCGGTTACGCCATAAACGCGGCTGCCGTCATCGGTAATCACCACCATATCCTGATTCACTGCTGTCCGATCGTCATGATATCCTACCGGCAGGAATCGTCCCAGACCGTTCGGCTCGATATAATTAATGATAAATCCGATCTCATCCATGTGGGCAGAAAATACAATTTTTTTATCCCTGTTCTTTCCGTATTTGATGAAATACTGATTTCCCATCGGATCTGCCTTGTATTCATCATACAGACCTTCCATCTCCTGACGCAGTACGGCTGCAACCGCAGTCTCATCTCCGGAAACGCCGTATTCATTGTCCAGGTGCATTAATGTGTTTAGCAAAGTGCTGTTTTCCATTTCCTTTCTTCCTTCCTGCATTGACAAAGCCATTATCGATATTAGAGCATAGTATGTATCCGAAATCAGCTACATTACAAAACCGCAGATCAGATACAGGATCACAGACCCCACTGCTGCAATGGATGCATACGGCAGTGACGCAAACATCAGGTCCATGGACTTGATCTCGCATCCCTGCGCGCACATGATCACACCGTCACCATACAGGCAGGTGTTGCTTCCGAATGCCGCACCGGAGAACACCGCTGCTGATGCGAGGATCGGATCGACGCCCATCGCATTTGCCAGAGGAATGACGATCGGCAGAATAATCGCGGCCAGGTCCCAGAAGCATCCGGTGGCATAAGCATAGATGCCGCATACAATAAATACCACCGCCGGCAGGAATGCGCCTTTCATGATCGGTTCTGTCACACTGATGACATAGTTGGCCAGTCCAAGATCCAGGTTGACGGACTGTACCGCAAATGCCAGAACGGTCAGGATCATGACGAAACTCATGCTGACGATACCGTCGTAACATGCTGTCAGCAGTTCTGTAAAGGTCATTTTCTTTTCAAGCAGATATAATACAAACGCAGTCACAACCCCCGCCGCAGATCCGATGAGCACTTCCGTTCCTGCCAGCAGCGTCACAGCGATCATAACAATCAGAGGGATCAGGAAGTTCCACGGATGTGCTTTCTCTCCTTCTGCTGACTCCGACGGAGCCTCCGCCTCGATCAGGTCCCGCTCCGTACCTTCCGGGAACACATCGCCAGTCGCTTCATATCTTGCATAATCTTTTCTGATCTGACCAAGCTTCGGCAGCACGCCGATAATCTGCAGCACACAGACGATTACCGCCAGATATGCGTAGAATGTCAGCGGCAAAGCTTTCAGATAGGCGCCCATTCCGCTTCCGTTCACCGTGACGCCCTCGTTCTCCATCAGCATGGCGAAATAGGCCGCCCAGGAAGACAGCGGAATCAGCAGGCAGACAGGAGCTGCCATCGTGTTCACTACGTAGGCCAGCTGTGTTCTCGGCACGCCAAGGCGGTCCGTGATGCCTTTCATGGTGGTCCCTACCGCCAGATTATTCAGATAGTCATCCAGGAAAATCACAACGCCCAGGATGGCTGTCATAAACAGAGACTGTTTTTTTGTCTTGACGAATTTTCCCGCCCAGATGCCGAAGTCCTTCACCGCATTCGACCGTTCAAACAGAACGATCAGCATGCCGAACATGGCCACAACCAGAACAATCCACTGAAAACTCTCGTTGCTCATCGACGCATAGATATAATTGAACCAGCTGTTGACAAATCCGTCATTTGCTCCAGCCAGAATCACTGCACCTACCGTCAGGCCGCAGGTCATGGCGAAAAGGGTTTTTTTCGTCGTTACTGCTATTACCAGAATCACTAGAACCGGTAACAGACTGATGATACCATAGCTATCCATTTTCTTTTTTTACCTCCAGATTTGATCGCTTAGTATATATAAAATTTAGTATAAAAAAAGGCACTGAAACCTTAAGATTTCAGCACCTCGTTGGAGCTGTTGAGCAGACTTGAACTGCCGAACCTCATCCTTACCAAGGATGCGCTCTACCGACTGAGCTACAACAGCATTTTTTTGTTCTTGCCAGACTGGTTCCCGGTGCGCCGGAACACCACACGGGCTCGAACATTTGTTATTATATCACTAGTTTTCCAAATATGCAAGTACTTTTTTCTTAATTCTTTGCAGTGCGTTATCGATCGACTTCGGGGAACGCCCCAGCAGTCTGGCAATTTCCAGATAGGAATTCCCTTTCAGTTTCTCTGCCAGCACCTGACCCTCAAAAGGACTCAGCAGCTGCCCGTCGCAGGCACGCAGAAAAGCCACTGCCTCTTTAACCAGCATCACTTCCTCCGGTTCATTTCCATGAATATCACGCAGCGCGTCTTCCAGTGTGCCTTCCATCTCACATCCGCCTGCTGCGCAGCCCGCGGCAGATGCGCCGGCACTGATGGAGATCGACTCATTCAGAGGCTGGTGCTTCATCCGGTTTGCCCGCTTGATTGCGCTCAGGATCTGATTGGTGATGCATTGCTCTGCAAAGGTCTTGAATAATGTCTCCTGTACAGGATCGTAGCTCCGGATCGCCTTGAAAAGTCCGATCATACCTTCCTGCACCACATCCTCACGGTCTGCGCCTACGATAAAATACTGTCTGGACCGGCTCTTCACCAGATTCTTATATTTCTCTATCAGAAGTTCTTCCGCCGTTTCACTGCCTTCCTGTGCCATTCTGACCAGCTGCTCGTCTGTCAGAATGTGTAGCTGACTAATTTCCATCTCTCTGCTTGCGTACCTCATACATGATGACTGCTGCCGCATTGGATGCATTCAGCGATGTGATATGACCTACCATTGGCATAGACACCACAAAATCGCATTTTTCCCGAACCAGCTTGCTGATACCGGCACCTTCGCTTCCGATGACCACTGCCAGCGGGCCGGACAGATTCGCCTGATAGTATGGCTTTCCGCCCATATCGCAGGCTGCCGTCCAGATGCCTCTGCTTTTCAGCTCCTCGACGGTCTGCGCCATGTTGGTCACTTTCACCACGGGCATGTATTCGACAGCACCAGCAGACGCTTTCGCCACGACTTCTGTCAGCCCGCAGGCATGGCGGCGCGGAATCAGAATCCCATGTGCCCCTGCGCACTCCGCGGTCCGCATGATCGCACCCAGATTATGCGGGTCTTCCAGGTTGTCAAGAAGAACCAGAAACGGATCCTCTCCCCTTTTTTCTGCCAGGCTGAAAACATCTTCCAGCTCGCTGTAGGCATACGGGCTGACGTATGCCACTACGCCCTGATGCGGGCGCCCTGCTGCAATCCGGTCCAGCGCGGCCTTTTCCACCATAATGACCGGGACAGACTGTTCTTTTGCCATAGCCAGAATCTTGATCATCGAACCTTCCCGGGAGCTGACCATCAACTTGTCGATTTCTCTTCCGCTTTTCAGTGCCTCCATCACAGGGTTTCTCCCGATAATCAGGCTGCCATCCGGCGTTTCCTCCCGTTTCTCAAAATCCGTGCGCCCGGCGCTTTCTATACGCCGCGTTTTTCCATTTCCCTCCGGTTTCGGTCTGCCCCCGCGGCTGTCGCGTCCCGGCATCTCACGGCCCCGCTCTGCGTAGTAGCGCCCACGTTTCGTATTATGATTTTCCCGTTTATTTTTTACCTTTGCCATCGGCTATTTTCTCCTGTACTCTGCAAATCTGTATCTTATGCCGTTTTCCTCCTGCATCGGGCTTTCCCGGACCAGTTCCCACTCCGGATCCCTGTCCAGATCCGGGAAGCTGCAGTCGGACTCGAGAGCGTTTTCCATTCTGGTCACATAGCAGGTGTCGCACGAAGGCAGCAGCTGCCGGTAAACACTGGCTCCGCCTATGACCATCAGCCTGTCGCTTCCATCTTCTCCAGCCAGCGCAAGCGCTTTTCCTACCGCTTCTTCCGGAGATCCGGCCAGAACGCATCCTTCGGTCCGCAAATCGGAATTCCGGCTGATCACCACATTGATCCGATCCTTCAGCGGTTTTCCGCCCGGCAGGCTTTCCAGAGTTTTTCGCCCCATGATGACGATTTTTCCAGTGGTCATCTTCCTGAAATATTTCAGGTCCTGGGGCAGATGCGCCAGCAGTTTGTTCTCTTTCCCGATGCCCCAGTTTTTTTCTGCTGCAACAATCAGTTTCATTGGTTTCTCCTGTAACGTTTTCCGCTATATGGCAATCGGAATTCCTGTAACCTGCGGATTGCTCTGATAATCCTCTATGATCACATCCTCCGGTGTAAAGTCATAGAAGTCTGTGATATCCGGATTGAGCCGGAACTTCGGCGCCGGATACTGAGGTCGGCGGATCAGTTCCTCGATAATCGGCACATGTCGGTCATAAATATGCGCGTCCGCGATCACATGCACCAGCTCCCCTGCAACCAGTCCGCTGACTTGTGCCAGCATATGCACCAGAACTGCATACTGCACCACATTCCAGTTGTTTGCAGCCAGAATATCCTGGGATCGCTGATTGAGAATCGCGTTCAGCCGGTTGCCGCAGACATTGAAAGTCATGGAATAGGCACAGGGCTCCAGATTCATTTCGGAAAGATCTGCGAAATTATAAAGATTCGTCATGATCCTTCTGGAATACGGGGTATGCTTCAGCTGCCACAGCACATTGTCCACCTGGTCCATCTCTCCCTGCGCAAACTGATATTTCTGTGCCATCTGGTAGCCGTAAGCCTTCCCGATGGAACCCTCTTCATCTGCCCATTCATCCCAGATATGCCCTCTCAGGTCGTGAATATTATTTGATTTTCTCTGCCAGATCCACAGCATCTCGTCCACTGCGGTTCTGATCGCTGTGGGCCGAAGAGTCAGTGCGGGGAACTCTTCCTGCAGATTGTACCGGTTCACTACACCAAAGGTCTTGATGGTGTGGGCAGGCGTGCCGTCCTCCCATTTAGCCCGGACAACCTGTCCCTCTGAACTGTACCCGTGGTCCAGAATTTCCCTGCACATGCTGACAAACAGCACGTCCGCTTTACTCATGGTTTCTCCTCCACAATGATGAATGCTCGACGGATAATTTCTTCCAGACGTTCATTCTGCTCCGTAAGATGAAGAAAGCCCAGCAGCGCCTCGAAAGCTGTTGCCAGCTTATAGGCCACCGGGTCTGCATTTTTCGGCCTGGATGCGGAGCGATGATTTCTGGCCCGCTTTACCAGTGCCGTCTCCTCCTCCGTAAGAAACTGCTCCGTCAGCAGACGCTTCACCGCTCTGGCCTGTCCGTCCGCCCGGACATACCTCACTGCCATCTGATGAAGCCGGTCCACATGGACGGTTTCTTTTTCCAGCACATGCTGCCGGACATAGGTCTCATAGACGGCATCGCCCAGAAAGGCGAGTGCCGTCGTATTCATAGTTCTGATTTCATTCTCTGTCATAGTTCTGTTACTGCCGGATGATCTGCACGCCCTGCGGGGTATCTTTCAGCGTAATGCCCTTTTCTTTCAGGATGTCACGGATCTCGTCGGCGCGTACAAAGTTCTTTGCTTTTCTTGCAGCCTGCCGTTCATCAATGAGTGCCTGAATCTCCGGTTCCACCTCGGTCACTTCCTCAGAGACTTCCTGCTGCAGAAGCCCCAGCACCGTAGCGAGTTCCATCAGAAGATCCAGTGCCTTCTGCGCGAATTCCGCGGACGCTCCGTCTTTCACTGCGGTATTGATCGCGGTGATCAGCTCAAAGACTGCGGAAATCGCATCTGCCGTGTTCAGGTCATCATCCATGGCTGCAATGAATTTTTCCCGATACTGATCCATCTGTTTCAGTTCCGCAGCTTCTGCTTCTGTCATAGTGCCGCTTCCCGCTGCGATCAGATGTTTCAGATTGGACTTTGCATTACGCATTCTGGTGAGCCCGTTCTTTGACTGCGTCAGGATCTCTTCCCCGAAATCGATCGGTCCCCGGTAATGTCCTGACAGGATCAGGAATCGCAGAACTTCTCCGTCATATACTTTCAGCAGATCACGGACCGTCTTGAAATTCCCCAGGGATTTGGACATTTTTTCACCATCAATGTTAATATACCCGTTGTGCATCCAGTAATTTGCGAATGTGCACCCGTTATGTGCCTCAGACTGGGCAATCTCATTTTCATGATGCGGGAACTGCAGATCTGCGCCGCCGGCGTGGATATCAATAGTCTCTCCCAAATATTTCTTGGCCATGGCAGAGCATTCAATATGCCAGCCCGGACGTCCCATTCCCCACGGTGACTCCCATGCGATCTCGTCTTCGTTTTTCCTTGCTTTCCAGAGTGCGAAATCCAGAGGATCCTCTTTCTTTTCTCCCACTGCGATCCGTGCACCGGCAATCAGATCCTCGATATTCTTGCCGGAAAGCTTGCCGTATCCCTCAAATTTTCTGGTCCGGTAATATACATCCCCGTCCACTTCATATGCATATCCTTTTTCAATCAGGTCTTCCACAAACTGAATGATATCGGGAATGGTTTTGGAAACCTGCGGATGGACCGTCGCTTTCTTCACATTCAGTGCGGCTGCATCTTTGTAATATTCTTCAATATATTTTTCGCTGACCTCCGGTGCAGTGATGCCTTCCTCTCTTGCCCGGTTGATGATCTTGTCATCTACATCCGTAAAGTTCTGAACATACTTTACTTTATAGCCCTGATATTCCAGATACTTGCGCAGCGTGTCAAAGACAACGAAAGGTCTGGCGTTTCCGATATGGAAATAATTGTACACCGTCGGTCCGCAGACGTACATTTTCACCTTTCCCGGTTCAATCGGCACAAATTCTTCTTTTTTCCTTGTAAGAGTATTATATATCTTCATTTTCATCCTCCCTGCAGATCTCTCTGCAGTCTTCACAGTCTCTGCAGATTTCTTCCTGTGTCTTCACGCCGCAGCCGCTTTCCCGGAGCAGATTCTCCAGGTTCACGATCCTTCTGCGGAGACATTCGATTTCAACGGCAACCGGATCCGGCAGATCCACCTGATTCAGATCCTGCGTGCTCTGATCATAGCGTTTTACAACGGTTCCCGGAATTCCAACCACAGTACATCCGGAAGGCACATCTTTCAGAACCACAGAACCGGCACCGATCTTGACATCATCGCCCACCGTAAACGGCCCAAGCACTTTGGCGCCAGAACCGATCAGCACCCGGTTTCCGATGGTCGGATGCCGTTTGCCGACATCCTTTCCCGTGCCGCCCAGGGTGACCCCCTGGTAAATCGTCACGTCATCCCCCACTTCCGCTGTCTCGCCAATCACCACAGCCATGCCGTGGTCGATAAAGCAGCGCCTTCCGATTTTCGCTCCGGGGTGAATCTCAATGCCGGTAAAGAAACGGGTCAGTTGTGAAATCAATCGTCCGAAAAACATAAAATTATGCTTATAACACCAGTGAGCAGGCCGGTGAAGAATCAGCGCCCATATGCCCGGATAACAGATCAGCACTTCGAATCCGTTTCTTGCTGCCGGGTCCTTCTCGACCATATTTCTGATGTCTTCTCTGACGTCTTTAAAAAATCCCATGTTTCTTCCGCTTTCTTTTATTTATCTGCTTTTATTCTTCGATTATTCTTCCACAACCTGAATGGTCCTGATCACCTGTTTTTCCAGCGGGCAGTCATTCCAGTCACGCTTCGCGCTGACGATGGCATCGGCTGTATCCATGCCTTCCGTGATCTTTCCGAAAGCAGCGTACTGTCCATCCAGATGCGGTGCATCAGCCACCATTATAAAGAACTGGGAGCCTGCAGAATTCGGATCCATGGCTCTGGCCATCGAAAGCACGCCGCGGGTATGCTTCAGATCATTCTTTACACCGTTTGCGCTGAATTCCCCTTTGATTGTCCATCCGGGGCCGCCAGTTCCGTTTCCCTTCGGGCAGCCGCCCTGTATCATGAAACCCGGAATGACGCGATGAAATGTCAGGCCGTCATAAAACCCTTCTGCTGCCAGTTTCTCGAAATTTTCCACACTGATCGGCGCGACTTCCGGATACAGTTCTCCTGTCATCACGCCGCCGTTTTCCATTTCTATGATCACTTTTTTCATGTTTTATAATCCTTTCTTTTTTCAGACTCCAGTTTTATATACCCGGTTTTTCTCCGGTTCTACCAGAAATCTCTGCTTACATTCCATATTTTTCTGCATTTACAATGGTGATGGCATCCTGGATCGCTTCATCCGGCGTTTTTTCTGTTTTCTCATCTTCGCGACGCAGCTTATATTCCACGATTCCTTCCGCTGCCTTCTTGCCTACGGTAATCCGTACCGGGATTCCCAGCAGGTCTGCGTCTTTGAATTTTACGCCCGGACGCTCATTTCTGTCGTCCAGCAGCACTTCGACTCCTGCTTTCTGCAGTTCTTCATGGATCTTTTCAGCCACTGCATTCTGGGTTTCATCCTTCGGGTTCACCAGCGTGATGATCACATGGTACGGCGCTACAGACATCGGCCAGATAATGCCGTCTTCATCATGGTGCTGTTCCACAATCGCAGAGAGTGTTCTCGTCACACCGATACCGTAGCAGCCCATTACAATAAGCTGCTCCTTCTGATTCTCATCCTTATAGGTGGCGTGCATGGACTGGGAATATTTGGTTCCCAGCTTGAAAACCTGTCCCACTTCGATACCGCGGGCATGCTTCACCGGCGCACCGCAGATCGGACAAGGATCACCGGCCTTCAGCACTTTGATGTCCTTTACGATATCTCCCTTGTAATCTCTGCCGTAGTTCACATTGATCAGGTGATGGTCTTTTTTGCAGGCGCCGGCACAGAGGTTCTTCAGGCCTGGCAGCTCACTGTCCACTACGATCCTGCAGTCGTGGAGGCCGACCGGTCCGGTAAATCCTCCCACACATCCGGTAGCCTCGTGCATCTTCTCCTCATCTGCAAATTCAATGGCATGTTCCGGAATTCCCAGTGCATTGACCAGCTTCGTCATGTTCAGTTCGCGGTCGCCGCGGACAAAGGCTGCTACGTAGCCGTTTTCCTTTCCCTCTTCATCGTAGGTTGCAAACAGCAGCGCCTTGATGGTTTTTTCCTTCGGCAGATTCAGGAAGTCGGCCACTTCTTCGATAGTCTTGGTTCCCGGTGTATACACTTCTTCCAGCGGCAGCATTTCTTCTTCCGCAGGAGAAGCGGCTGCATCCTTGCACTCCGCCCGTTCTACCGTGGCCGCCATCTGGCAGGATTCGCAGTATGCGATCTCGCTCTCTCCCACTTCAGACAGTGCTGTAAATTCGTGAGAGTTGCTTCCGCCGATCGCGCCGGTATCTGCTTCCACCGGGCGGAACGTCAGACCGCAGCGTGTGAAGATCTTTTCATATGCTTCATACATGTCCTGATAGCTTTTATCCAGCCCTTCAAAATCCTTATCAAAGGAATAGGCGTCCTTCATGATAAATTCACGGCTCCGCATCAGTCCGAACCGCGGACGTGCTTCATCTCTGTATTTGGTCTGAATCTGATAAAGGTTCAGCGGAAGCTGGCGATAGGAAGACACATCATTCCGGATCAGGTCGGTAAAGATTTCTTCATGGGTCGGTCCCAGGCAGAAGTCACGGCCGTTTCTGTCCTTCAGACGCCACAGCTCCGGTCCGTAGGCAAACCATCGTCCGGATTCCTGCCAAAGCTCTGCCGGCTGGATCGCGGACATATGGATCTCCTGCGCACCCGTGGCATCCATTTCCTGGCGGATGATTTCCTCGATTTTCCGGACAGATCTCCAGCCAAGAGGCATAAATCCGTATACACCGGACACCAGCTTGCGGATCATTCCGGTGCGCAGCAACAGAATGTGACTGGATATTTCCGCCTCATTCGGCACTTCTCTCAGCGTTTTCATATGCATTTTCGACATTCTCATAGTGTATCTCCTCTTTTCATTTCCTGTTTAATATGCAGACAGCTTCCGCTGCAATTCCCTCTCCGCGGCCCGTGAAGCCCAGCCTCTCGGTCGTGGTTGCTTTTACATTAATGACTTCCTGCCCGACCCGCAGAACCCGTGCAAGATTCTTTTCCATCTCTCCGATGTAATCAGCCAGTTTCGGTTTCTGCGCAATGATCGTGATATCCGCATTTCCCAGCGTATATCCTTCTTCTTCCAGTCTGTCGCGCACTTCCCCCAGCAGCAGGAGACTGGAAATTCCTTCATACGCCGGATCACTGTCCGGGAACATTCTTCCGATGTCTCCCATCGCGGCAGCGCCCAGCATGGCATCCATCAGCGCATGCACCATGACATCTGCGTCAGAATGGCCCAGAAGCCCTTTTTCGTATGGGATTTCCACTCCGCCCAGGATCAGTTTCCTGCCCTCTGTGAGGCGGTGCACATCAAATCCTGTTCCGATCCGGTTTTCCATGGGTAAGTCCTCCCTGGTCGTTATTTTCAGATTGCCGTAATCGCCTTCCGCCAGTGCCACAGGGTATCCAAGATGCTCTACCATCGCGGCGTCATCCGTGACCTGCAGCCCGTCTTCTTTCACGGCGCGGCACGCCTTTTTCAGCAGTTCACTGAAGAAACCCTGCGGTGTCTGCACCTGAAACAGCCTGCTCCTGTCCAGCGTCCGGCTTCGAAGATCTGCGTCATCCTGAAGTGTAGAGCCGCCTTCCGTTTGTCTGACGGTGTCCTTACAGGGCACCGCCGGAACCGCAGCTCCGGCAGAATCTGCACATCGAAGAACCGAATGAATCACTTTTTCTGTCACGAATGGCCGTGCACCGTCATGGATCAGCACCAGCTGTCCGTCCGGCACCTGCTCCATCGCTGCCGTCACGGTATCCTGCCTGCGTGCGCCTCCTGGCAGAACCGCAGCAACTTTCGAGAACTGTCGGCAGATCTGCCTTCCAGACGTCACAAAATCCTGGCCGGTCATCACCAGGATATGATCTACATATGGACTTTTTTCAAACGGTTCCACAGCAAGCTCCAGTATGGTGCGCCCGCGGATTTTCAAGAACTGTTTCGGCAGGGCGCATCCCATGCGGGTTCCGGACCCTGCCGCTACAATCACTGCCGTCACTTCCCGGTCTTTATACATGGCTCACTGCCTCACCTTCCCGAAAATCATCCGGCCGGCTGCAGTCTGCAGCACGCTGGTCACGTTGATATCCAGTGTCTGGCCGATCTTCCTGCGGCCATCCTCCACAACGATCATGGTTCCATCGTCCAGATAAGCGACGGCCTGCCCTGCTTCCTTTCCCTGTTTGATCAGGGTGACCGTCATGACCTCGCCTGGAATGACCATCGGCTTCATCGCATTGGCCAGTTCATTGATATTCAGCACCGGTACCCCTTTGATGACGGAGACCTTATTCAGATTGAAATCGTTCGTCACCACTTTTCCTTTCATGATCTGCGCCAGCTTCAGCAGTTTGACGTCCACTTCAGGAATATCCTTCAGCGCTTTTTCAGAGTCGGTATTGTAAATTTCGATTCCGTAATCTTCCTGAATCTTGTTCAGAATATCCAGGCCTCGGCGTCCCCGGTTCCTCTTCAGCCCGTCAGAGCTGTCCGCAATGTGCCGCAGCTCAACCAGTACGAATTCCGGAATTACAATCGGGCCTTCCAGGAACCCGGTCTTCATAATTTCCACGATTCTTCCATCGATAATAACGCTGGTATCCAGGATTTTCGGAATCGCGTTCCGCTTCTTATTGTCTTTGAGGTTGTAATCCGCATAAGGATTTTCTTCTGCCGCCGCTCTGGCTGCCAGCTTCCTGGCTGCGATCGATGCGGCAAAGACTTCCGGCAGTTTCTTGTTTCCCACAACCAGGCCGATATAGCCCAGCAGCGCGTAAATGCAGATGGTGATCGTCAGGTTCAGCATACCCGGCAGAATTCCTGTATAAATCTGCGTGATCAGAAAGGCAATAACCAGACCGGCAATCAGACCCAGCGTGCCTCCGACCAGATCACTGGCGGAAATACCCTGCAGGTCATTGCCGATGTTATCGGCCATTTTTTTGCTTTTGCGATTGAGCACCGGCGCAAGTTTATAAAACAGAATTCCAAAGATGAGTGCGAAAATAATCTGCAGCCAGACTCTCTGTCCTGTATCCAGAATCTGACTGTTTCCCGGGTTCATTCCTGTATAGATCTTCCAGATCAGATCAAACAGGCCCAGTCCTGCCAGTACACCAATCACCGTAAAGATGCCTCGAAATAATTTTTTCAGCATTTCCTGTTCCTCCTTTCTTCGGAAATTTTTCTCTGTATGGTACAGAATTATACAGACTCTTCAATCAGTCTCCGTGCATCGCCGATGTCCATATTCCCCGCCAGCACCAGTTCGCTGATGAGAATCTGCAGAGCGCCGGCCAGCATCTTCTTTTCTCCGGCCGCCAGGTTTTTTCTGCGGTCCGAACGGATCAGATTCCGCACCACTTCCGCAACCTGCAGAATATCTCCGCTCCGCAGTTTCTCCATATTTTCCCGGTGACGGCGATTCCAGTTGGATGCCATCGGAGTGGATTCAGCCCGCAGTAAATCCTCCACTTCCTGCAGCATATCCTGCGAAACGATTCTGCGGATACCTGCGGTCTGTTCCATATCCACCGGAATCATCACATTCATATCATTTCCCGGAAGCTGCAGAATGTAGTAAAATCTTTTCTGCCCCAGAATCTCCTTTTCTTCGATTTCACGGATTACCCCTGCTCCATGCATCGGATAAACAATCTTATCTCCTACTGAAAACATGTAACAGTCCCCCATTATGAATCTGTATATATTTACAGTATAAAGAAGGAAATCTGCTCTGTCAAGTGAAGGGACCGTGAAACAAACAGAAAAAAGACGGAGATCTTATGCCTTCTCCGTCCCGTTTTCCTGTGATTCTCCCGAGCAGCCCAGTGCGGCCAGCGCAGCAGGAAACAGCTGAATGCTCCTCCGCAGAATGCCGTGCATCTGGGCGATAGCGATTCCGTAGTTGGTCATGGCCACGCCGCTTTCTGCCGCATGTCTGGTTCTGTACTGCATTTCCTTTTCATTCAGCATGCATCCTCCGCAGTGTACCACCAGTGCATACTTCTGCAGGTCTTCCGGGAAATCTCCGCCGGAAGTAAAGGCAAACTCCAGTTCCTTTTTCGTATAGTTACGGATCCAGTCTGGCATTTTCACCGTACCGATGTCATCGCACTGCCGGTGATGGGTACATCCTTCGGAAATCAGAATGGTGTCTCCGTCCTGAAGCCGGTCCAGCTGTGCCGCACCATAAACTGCCGCCTCCAGATCCCCTTTATACCGTACCATGAGAATGGAAAAGCTGGTGAGCGGGATGTCCTCCGGCACGATCTTCGACACGAAGCCGAAGGCCTGAGAATCGGTGATGACCAGCCGCGGCTTCCGTGTCAGACTCTTCAGTGTTTCTTCCAGCTCGCTTTCTCTGGTGACCACAGCCATGGCACCGCTGTCCAGCACATCCCGCAGCACTTGCTGCTGCGGCAGGATCAGTCTGCCTTTCGGCGCCGCAGAATCAATCGGCACCACCAGCACCACCAGGTCACCCGGCTGGATCAGATCCGAGACCAGTTTCCGCTGGTTCTCCGCACCGCCTGCCAGATGGCCGATCCGTTCCTTCAGTTCCCAGATATTGGTGTTCTGTTCTGCACTGACATAGATTTCATTGGCCGATGCCGCCGGAATCTCCTGCAGCAGGTCTGCCTTGTTATAGGCAATGACGTAAGGCAGCTGCCGCTCCTGAAACAGGCCGATCAGCTGCTGATCCGCCGGACGCAGCCCTTCGGCTGCGTCCGCCACCAGCACTGCCACATCCGTATACCGCAGCACCTGCCGGGCACGCTGTACCCGAAGCTGCCCCAGCTCTCCCTCATCGTCCATACCCGGCGTGTCGATGATGACCACCGGTCCCAGAGGAAGCAGTTCCATGGCTTTTTTCACCGGGTCTGTTGTGGTTCCTTTCACGTCGGATACCAGGGACAGGCTCTGGCCCGTCACCGCATTTACCAGACTGGATTTTCCCGCATTCCGAAGGCCGAAAAATCCGATATGCACTCTTTCTGCTGATACTGTTTCATTCAAGCTCATGGTTCTAGTCCTTTCTTTTTCTCACAGTGACCGCGCCGCGAAAGACCTCACGGTCAAAAATCCTGCCATCCCCTTAAAACCGGAAATCTCGGCGATTCGACGATTTGATGTCGGATATATTTTGGGAAGCGATGGCACGCACCTTTTCCTTCGGAATATTCTTAAGCTCCTTTTCGATCAGCCGATAACCGATCTCCTTCGTCTCCGGCGAAGCGTAATCCTCCAGATATTCGCAGAGGGTCATCAGCGCATTCGGGTGGCAGCAGTTCTGGATCTGGCCGTTTTTGCAAAGTGCCATGAACCGGTCGCCGGTGCGGCCTTCCCTGTAGCAGGCCGTGCAGAAGGACGGAATGAAGCCCATGTCCATGAGCCAGTGCACCACCTCGTCCAGGGTCCGCTGGTCGGATACATCGAACTGCTCGGAATCATGCGGCCGTTCTTCTTCGGTATAGCCGCCGACGGAGGTTCTGGATGCGCCGCTGATCTGGGAGATACCCACCTGCAGGGCCCTTTCCCGCACTTTCTGGGATTCCCGGGTGGAGATGATCATGCCGGTGTACGGTACGGCGATGCGGATGCAGGCGATCAGCTTCACGACCAGGTCGTCGGAAATGCCGTTGTCGAATACGTTCGGATCGATATCGTCGGCTTTCTTCACCCTCGGTACGCTGATGGTGTGAGGGCCGACGCCGTGGACCGCCTCCAGATGCTCTGCATGCATCAGCAGACCCACGAATTCGTATTTATAGAGTTCCAGTCCGAAGAGGACGCCCAGGCCCACATCGTCGATGCCGCCTTCCATGGCCCGGTCCATGGCCTCGGTGTGATAGGCATAATCATGCTTCGGTCCCGTCGGATGAAGCTTTTCATAGCTTTCCTTATGGTAGGTTTCCTGGAACAGAATATACGTGCCGATGCCGGCATCCTTCAGCTTCCTGTAGTTTTCCACGGTGGTGGCCGCAATGTTCACGTTGACTCTGCGGATGGAGCCGTTCTTATGCTTGATGCTGTAAATGGTGTCGATACATTCCAGAATATATTCGATCGGGTTGTTCACCGGATCTTCGCCGGCCTCAATGGCAAGCCGCTTGTGTCCCATATCCTGCAGGGCGGTCACCTCTGCTGCAACTTCTGCCTGGGTCAGCTTTTTCCGGGCGATGTGCTTGTTTTTCATATGGTACGGACAGTATACACAGCCGTTGACGCAGTAATTGGACAGGTACAGCGGCGCGAACATGACGATCCGGTTGCCGTAGAATGCCAGCTTGATCTCCTCCGCCAGCCGGAAGATTTCCTCGTTCTTTTCCGGAATCTCACAGAGCAGAAGCACCGCTGCCTCCCTGTGGGTCAGACCCTCGCAGTGAATGCCGTCTGCGGTTTTCTTTGGCCGGGCTTTTTCCAGCAGCCGGTCAATCAACGCTGCATCGTTTTTATGCTGTTCCGCCCACTCCAGGCTCTCCAGAATCTCCTGATGGTTGATAAATTCTTCTGCTTTTAATGATTTTGGATTATACATGTTCTAAACTTCCTTTCTTCACATCGCCCCGGTCCGTGACGATCTCAAAACCGATGGACGCCATCCGCCCCGCCAGGCAACCCCTGCACTGAGCCGACTCCTCCCCGGTACAAATCTTATTCTCATACAGCTCATACTTCTTCCGCACCGCCACCGG